>JBEBBK010000074.1:0-6290 GCA_041158405.1 Pseudomonadota bacterium | reverse complement strand
GGGAGACCTTTGTGTCTCGCCTGGATCTGCAAGATCATCCGGATCAGCCCGAGTGGCTATCCCACGTCAATGCCGGGGTACTGAAAGTAAAGCTGGCAACCGCGATCATCGGAATTTCCTCGATCCATTTGCTTAAAACCTTTATTAATGCATCTACTTACGATGAAAAAACACTGCTGTGGCAGACGGTCATTCACATGACCTTTGTTTTTTCTGCACTTGCCATCGCCTATACCGACAAGATGGTTAATTCAGTCCACAAGCATTAGGCAGTTAGCATCTCAATTGAATAGGCAAGTGGGCTTCAAGCATGACGCGCCGCAATTCGCCCAATCAGATTCAGGACTTAGCTGACCTCAGTCAATTGGGCGAGATCGTCATTGATAAGCGCCTAGGCCAGCGTGCACAGGCAAAAAAGTCTCGTCGCAATCGCCATTATGAAAAGCAATTTATTCGCAATACCTTAACGCGAGTTCCGATCAGTGAAGTAGCCGAGATTGAGGCCTTGCCTGAAAGTGCCCCCACTAATTTTGGGGATTAAAGTCGCTGCGATAGTGTCTTTTTGCTTAAAAAAACCGCATATCTGAACCCCAGTTTCGCAGCAATAGTTCCACACCATTTTTCCAAGTAGCAAATGGTGTATTTCAACTATGATGAAGTTCGTCTACTACTGCAGGAGCACTGAATATGAACCCCCAAGAAAAAGTCCAATTGGAGCAGTTTTTACAGCAGCTTAATAGTACCCAAGCCGGCGCAAAAGACAGCGATGCCAATGCCTTGATTGCAGAGTCTGTAAAACAGCAGCCTGATGCGGCCTATCTCTTAGTCCAGCGCGCCATGGGTTTAGAAATGGCCTTGCAAGTAGCGCAAAAGCAAATGACAGAAATGCAGGCGCAAATCGATCAAACGAGTAAGCCCTCTGGCTTTTTGAGCGGCATTAATTCCTGGGGTAGGGCAGCGCCTGCTCAAGGTGCACCAGCAAGTGCAATGGCTGCAGCAAGACCAGCAGCAGGAGCGGCACAGCCCAGTAGCTGGGGATCAGGCATGCTCGGTGCAATCGCGACGACTGCGGTTGGAGTGGTTGCGGGCTCCATGCTCTATCAAGGCATTCAGAGCATGATGGGGCATAACAGTACACCGGATGCTGGCAATGGATTGGGCCATTCCAACGCCCCTGCCGATTCAGGGCAGCAGGTAGCTCAAAACTACGATAACAGTGCCAGTAACTACGAAAGTGATTTTGGTGGCGACTTTGATAGCGATGGGTTTGCGTAATTCATCGTGCCATCAATCTTGACTGCACCACTCTTTTAATCGGAAAACCATGTTTAGTCACATTATGTTGGGCGCCAATGATTTAGAGGTATCTAAAAGCTTCTATGACGCTACCCTTGCCACATTGGGCATTCGGGCAGGCGTGTTTAGTCACGATAAGTATTTCTATCGCAGCCCTACTGGCGTTCTAGCGATTACAAAGCCAATTGACGGAAAAGAGGCTAGCCCTGCTAATGGCGGCACGATTGGCTTTAGCGCCAAATCAATCGAAGATGTGAATGCCTTCCATGCGGCTGGTTTAGCAAATGGCGGCTTTGAGTGTGAAGGTGAGCCCGGTTACCGCGAGGGCGCTGCCGGCACCATTTACATTGCCTGGTTGCGGGACCCGGTCGGCAATAAGATTTGCGCCATGCATCGACCAGCGAAGTAAAAATAAGCAGAATTACCTTCAGGCGCGCATAAAGGAAGTCTGCTTATTGGATATTGAATCAATCCATTTGAATCTTGGCGCGTTCGATTACTTTACGCCAGCGCTGTGTATCTGCCGTCATAAATTGATTTGCCTGCTGGGCGTTCATAAACGTTACTGTTGCGCCTAGTCGTGCAATAGATTCAGCTACGTCTTTTTGAGCAACAATTTTTTGTATGCTTGCCTGTAAGCGCTGACTCACTGCATCAGGAATTCCCTTGGGAGCGGCTATTCCAAACCACGCTGTTACCAAAAAATTAGGAAAACCGGATTCGACCATGGTGGGCACGTTTGGCAAAGCAGGGTTACGCTCTGCACTGGTTACCGCAAGTGGTTTTAACTTGCCGCCATTAATCAAGCCCAATGCTGGAGGTAAATTATCAAACATGAAATCAACTTCTTTAGCAATTACTGCCACATTTGCAAAAGAGGAGCCACGATAGGGAATGTGCAAGACAAAGATTTCCGCTTGGCTTTTGAGCATCTCTGCACTCAGATTTAATGAGGTGCCATTGCCATTCGAAGCGTAATTAAGTTTTCCAGGACTGGCTTTTGCGCGTTTGACTAAATCGGCTACTGTATTAATTCCAGATTCTGGATTAACTAACAGCACATTTGGCAGTTGCCCAAAAATAGCAATTGGCTCAATACTGGCTGGATTGTATGGCAAGGTTTTATAAAGAACGGGACTAATGCTTAGTGGTGCAGAAGCCATTAAAAGGGTATAGCCATCCGGGGTTGCTTTTGCAACCTCAGCTGCCCCTAAGTTTCCGCCTGCGCCAGACTTATTTTCAATCACAATTGCTTGCCCTAATTCTTTCGATAAAGCAGGGCTGATTAAGCGAGCCGCGTTATCAATCAGGCCACCGGGAGGAAAGGGCACCACAAGTTTAATGGGCTTGTTGGGGTAGCTTTGAGCAGCAGCAGTATTTAAAACCAGCGCACCCAGGAGAATAGTAAGCAATGCTATAAATTGTTTATAAATACGCATACAAATCCTTATTGTTGGAAATAACTAATTTAAACATCTAATATCCGTTGAGTTTATAGTGGTATACCTTATATTTACGTAAAATTCAAAGATGAATACATCTGCAAAAGTATTTCCTACGGTAGGGCTGATTGGGCTTGGTGCAATGGGCCTCGGCATGGCAAATTCATTAAGGCGAGCAGGCGTAAAACTGCATGTATTTGATATCCGGCCTGAAGCAGCAGCGGCATTCGCAGAGCAGGGCGGTGTTGCCTGCTCTTCGGTTTCGGAGCTTGCGAAATCATGTCAGGTTGTAATCTCGGTAGTCGTTAACGCAGCGCAAACCGATTCCATTCTATTTGGACCTCATGGCTGCGCGCAGGCCTTATTGCCCGGTAGTATTTTTGTGATGTGCTCGACGGTGGATCCGAATTGGTCCATCAATACTGAAAAGAAACTAGCCGAATTAGGCATTTTGTACCTGGACGCACCTATCTCAGGCGGAGCAGCGCGCGCCGCTAAGGGCGAAATCACTATGATGATTTCAGGAAATCCCAAGGCATTCGCTATTGCAGAGCCGCTTTTCGAGGCAATGGCTGCGAAGATTTATAAGCTGGGCGATCATGCGGGTGCTGGCAGTAAAGTAAAGATCATTAATCAGCTATTGGCTGGCGTTCATATTGCTGTTGCCGCAGAAGCAATGGCGCTGGGTATTCGGGAGGGCGTTGATCCCGAAGCGCTGTATGAGGTAATTACCAATAGCGCAGGCAATAGCTGGATGTTTGAAAATCGGATGGCCCATGTTTTAGCCGCTGATTACACCCCCTTATCGGCAGTTGATATTTTTGTAAAAGATCTTGGATTAGTTCTGGATGTTGCACGCGCGACAAAGTTTCCGTTGCCACTATCATCTACTGCGCACCAAATGTTTATGCAAGCATCGACCGCAGGTTATGCAAAAGAGGACGATAGTGCCGTCATTAAGATATTCCCTGGTATCGAGTTACCTAAAAAGAAACCTAAGTAATGCATATTTCAATCACGGTATAAATGAAAATCCTGCCGCAATTCACCGTAATTAATTTTCTATTTTGTACCTTATGAAGCCCATTCTTTTAGGTTGTATTGCTGATGATTTCACAGGTGCTACGGATTTAGCGAATAATTTAGTTCGCGCCGGCATGCGAACCCTGCAAACCATTGGCACCCCTGAAACAAGCAATGTAGCCCAAGTCGATGCGGTTGTTATTTCACTCAAGACTAGAACAATTCCTGTTGACGAGGCTATTGAGCAGGCCCTTTCAGCACTTGCATGGCTCAAAGCATCTGGCGCACAGCAAATTTACTTCAAGTATTGCTCGACTTTTGACAGCACTGCGAACGGCAATATCGGGCCAGTAGCAGAGGCCTTAATGAAGGCGTTGGGCACTGATTTTACGATTGCTACACCCGCCTTTCCTGAAAATAAGCGCTTTGTTTTTCAGGGTCATTTATTTTTAGGTGATCAACTGCTCAATGAGAGTGGAATGCAAAATCACCCGCTGACTCCGATGCATGACTCTAATCTTGTCCGGGTTTTGCAATCGCAAAGTAAATCACCGATTGGGTTAATTGATTATCACTGTGTAAATGAGGGTAGTCAGTCGATAGAGGCTAAATTTCACGACCTGCGTTTAAGTTCAGTTGGTATTGCTATTGTGGATGCGATTTCCAATCGGGATTTATTTGAAATCGGCCGTGCCTGCAAGTCATTGCCACTGGTTACTGGCGCGTCGGGCATTGCGATCGGCTTGCCTCAAAATTTTTCCCTAAGCGAAGCAGGTAAAGCCGAACTTTTGCCAGCTGCAACTGGTTTTCAAGCCATTCTTTCCGGAAGTTGCTCGCAAGCTAGTAATGAACAAGTAGCTACTTTTATTAAAGCTGGTCTGCCCGCATATCAAATCAACCCTTTGCAGCTGGCTAAAAATTCAGAAACGATTCAGCATGCCATTGATTGGGCAATTGAGCATATACAGCAAGGACCTGCTTTAATTTACTCTACGGCTGACCCAGATGCAGTGAAAGCCATACAGAATCAGCTTGGCATTTCTGAGGCTGGCAACTTGATTGAAAATGCCTTAGCAGCCATCGCCCAAGGCTTGGTTGCTGCTGGAGTGCGGCAGCTGATTGTTGCTGGCGGTGAAGTTTCGGGCGCTTGTGTTCAGGCACTGGGGATTAAGCAGTTACAAATAGGATCACAAATTGATCCTGGTGTACCTTGGTGTTACGCCAATTCTGAAATCATCGATAATCAAGGGATACACCTTGCACTGAAATCAGGTAATTTTGGAACCCCTGACTTTTGTCTTAAATCATTTAGGATGCTTAAATGAATGAGTCGTTTGCCCGCGAAGAAGTTTGCAGAATTGGTAAGAGCCTTTTTGACCGTGGCTACGTTCATGCCACAGCGGGTAACATCAGCATCCGACTCGAAGACGCTTTACTCATTACGCCATCCGATGCTTGTTTGGGTTTTTTAGATCCAGCACGTTTGGCGAAAATAGGCAGCGATGGGCAACAGCAAAGCGGTGATCGCGCCAGTAAGACGGTCGTTTTACATCAGGCAATTTATAAATCTGCCAAGCAATTTAGCCCAAACACGCAATGCGTGATTCATACCCACAGCAGTCATTGCGTTAGCTTATCCATGCAACTGAATGCACCTGAGCTATTGCAAGCAATTACGCCATACTTTGTTATGAAAGTAGGCCATGTACCCCTAATTGCCTATGATTACCCAGGTAGTCCAGCGATTGCTGAACAGGTTGCGCAGACAATCTCAAAATATGGGCAAGCAAATAAAGCCATTCGTGCCGTGATGTTGCAACGCCTTGGGCCCAATGTGTGGCATGACTCCCCATCTGCAGCAATGGCCACACTAGAAGAACTAGAAGAAACTGCAAAATTAGTTTGCTTAAGCAATACACCAATACCTGCGCTTACAGATGAGCAAATTAATGAGTTGCGTACGAATTTTTCTGCAATCTGGTGATGTATTGATTTGATTAATGCATAAGATCAGCGTGATGCATCGGCACGCTGATTAGGGAACTTAGGCGTGAACACTTATTTTCCTAATTCTCTATATAATTTTAGTTTTATTGCTATTAAGCGACCAAAAATTGAGCCATTTTTTTAAATCAGCCCTTTGTATTTGCCTCTTTGCTACTTCACTAGGCCTCAGTGCGCAAACCGTCTTGCGCGTAACCACCATTCCAGAGGAAGCTGCAACCGAGCAGATACGTAAATTTGGTCCCTTGACCAGGTATTTGGAACGTACGCTTGGTACTAAGGTCGATTTTGTGCCTGTCAATGACTATCCTGCTGCAGTAGAAGCGCTGGTGAACAAGCAAGTTGACCTGGTATGGTTTGGTGGTTTCACGTATGTACAAGCTCAAATTCGTTCTGGTGGAAAGATCGTTCCCATTGCGCAGCGTGAAGAAGATACTAATTTCCGTTCTGTGTTTATTACCCAAACCAATTCTGGTATTAAGACCCTTGCTGATTTAAAGGGAAAGCAAGTCAGCTTTGGTTCGG
>JBEBBK010000073.1:0-6309 GCA_041158405.1 Pseudomonadota bacterium | reverse complement strand
AGCCTCAAAGGCGCGTAACAGAGTGAAGTTTGGTATTTTCCTCATGTAAATATTATATACATGATTTTTATTCATGTTTTCATGAAAAAGTGTCGTTTGTCAGGGGAAGCTAAAAGGACCATCATGTTCCCATCAGGCAAGCTTTCGATAAGTGGCTTGCCTAGTTCAAACCAATGCATAAAGGAATACAGATGGCTCACACAATGGAACGCGAACGTAAATTGGACTTGGGTGGCAGAGAGTCAATTTATCAACCCGAAGATACGAGCTTAATTTACCCATACCAGCCTAAATTTAAGTCGTTTGCCGAAGAGCGACAGCATTTAAAAGAGCGCTTAGTGGCAGCGTGCAGGGCATTTGCATTGGAAAAGTTTGATTATGGTTTTGCCGGCCATTTAACCGTGCGCGATCCAGAGCATCGCAATCGATATTGGACGAATCCAATGGCAGTGCACTTTGATCAAGTGAAGGTCTCGAATTTAATCTTGGCAGACCATGAGGGTAATGTGCTGGAAGGCAAGCACGCCCTCAACCGCGCCGGCTTTGTATTGCACGCAGCAGTGCATGAGAAACACCAAGACATCGTGGCCATGTGCCATGCCCATACCGTGTATGGAACTGCATTTGCTGCGCTGGGCAAGCCACTCGATCCAATTTCCCAGGATGCGGCCGCATTTTTTGAAGATCATATGGTGTTAGCCGAGCAAGCTGGCCAAGTAGCAGTAGAAGACAATGCGGGTTATAACGTGGCCGGCTCCTTGAAAAAAGTGAAAGCCATTATTCACCGCAATCACGGCTTGTTAACGGTGAGCCGCCATAGTATTGAGGCTGCAGCATTTTGGTTTATTGCGCTCGAGCGTTGCTGCAAGCAGCAGATGCTCGTTGAGGCGACTGGCATTAAGCCAAACTTGCTAACACCAGAGGTGGCGCGATACAGTCGTGAGCACGTTGGTAGCGAGTACATTGGCTGGCTGCACTTTCAGCCGATTTGGGGCTACCTTAAAGAAAATCAGCCGGACATGTTTGCCTAAGTTAGGCGCACAACATACCGTTTAACGACTGAACTGACATCGATTGAGAGGGCATGCAATGGCCAACAAAGAAGAGCAAATGGAAAAAAAGGCAGGTGCATCGGCCGGCTCAACCGCCGGCTCCACCGCCAAGCCAAAAAAGTTAATCCCCTTTGGCGGCTACTACACCAATAAGATGCCGGGACACGATCCCGAGTTAACCGAGGTTGGGCCTGGAACACCAATGGGTGAGTACATGCGCGGCTTTTGGCATCCGGTATGCATGTCGATCGAGTTAACTGATACACCGAGATTCTTGACGATTTTAGGAGAAGAGTTGGTGGCATTTCGGGATGGCAGTGGCCGGGTCGGTGTATTGCATGCCCATTGCGTCCATCGTGGCGCCTCACTTGAATATGGACTGATTCAAGAGCGCGGCATTAAATGCTGCTATCACGGCATGGTGTTTGACGTTGACGGCACCTGCCTTAATGCCCCATTTCCAAAAGGCGAAGAAGCCGAAGCAGAAAAATACGCTTGCTCCATTCAGCAGGGCGCCTATAAGGCATTTGAGCGCAACGGTTTGGTATTTGCCTATATGGGGCCACCCGATAAAGAGCCGCCATTTCCTGAGTGGGAATCGGATTTCACGGTAGCGCCGGGTGATGAGCTAGTGCCCTATAGCAATTTTCAACATTGCAACTGGCTTCAGGTGCAAGATAATGCCGCCGATAACTTCCATACTGCTGAGTTGCATGCAGCCAAAAACGTAGTGGGCGGGCATTTTCAAGGCACCACATTTGATGAGGTGGGCGCTCCAACCATGGAAGTGCACCCCGATATGCAATTTGTACCCATTCATGGCGGCCGTGGCCTTGCATGTTCTGGTGCGCGCAGAGTCAACAACGATAAATTATTTATTCGCGTGCAACATCAAGTATTACCAAACTTAAGCCTGCACGCCTACACCTCCGAAGACGGTGCAAACAAAAAACTGTTTAGCCGCTTTCACATTATTCGCTGGACTGTGCCAGTGGATGATGTTAATAGCAAGATGATTGGCTGGCGCGTCATGGGTCCCGGTATTGACACCCGTGGGATTGGAAAAAAAGAATTAGTCGGATACGAATCCATCGATTTCTTAGATGGCCAAGTAGCATTGCGCAGAGCAGAGCGCTTTGATCAGCGCAGCATTAAGGACATTGTGCCGATTCCCTTAGATCATAGGTCAAGGCCAAACTACAAAATGGCTCAATACGCTCCAGGAGACTATGAGGCCATTATTAGCCAAAGGCCCATCGCCATCCATGCCCTCGAAAATCCAACCAAGTTTGATGCGGGTCCCTATTTATTTAGGAAGATGCTCCGTGATGCAGTACGCGGCTCTAATCCGGCCGCAAGCGCAGAAGCATTTTCTGAGTGGCTCAAGGAGGTGAATGGCGCTCCGAATAGCTACTGCTCTGGCAATGTCTTTCAGTTGCCGATTGGAGCAACGACAGAAGAGGAGGTAGCGCAGCGGCGATTTATCGCCAAGGGGGTGATTAGCATCATCACTGAAAGCGAACAATACAAAGGAAAAGAGCGTACCGAGTTTGTGCGCCAACAAATGGAGGCGCTGGAGCAAACCGCAAAAAGTCAATTTAAGCACTAAGCTATTTATGAAGAACGATGGGCAAAATTGATAGCTCATCGACTATTACGGAGATGGTAGTAATGGTAGAGAGTGGTGAACTGGAAGTTGAAATTCAGAGTACAGGGCAGCGGTTCGTAGTCAGCCGAACCGAATCCCTGTGCGATGCATTGGCAAGTGCAGGCATTGAGATTGCAACATCCTGTCAGTCTGGCTTGTGCGGTACATGCAAGACGCGCTACATTCGTGGTCAAGTCGAGCATAACGATTGCATCTTGAGTGATGCAGAGCACGCCGAATACCTCACCCCCTGTGTGTCACATATTCAGAGCGGAGTCTTGGTTCTGGATCTGTAGAGCGCGACAGCAGCAATGGTTAAATCCACCCCGTTGCGAATTACTGTTAAAAAACTATGTAATTCAATGGCTTAGCAACTAAAAAAAATTTACAACACCGGCGGGGATAATATCCCTGGCTAGGCAAAAACCCAAGTGCTTTTTGGGGTAATTCGGTTATGATTTCCGAAGTTACTTAAGAGCGCCTAACGGCACCCAAATTCGATAAAAAACAAGGAGACCCTTATGGCAAAGTTAACCATCAATGGAAAAGCGCGCACGATCGATGTGGACCCCACTACCCCGTTACTTTGGGTCATTCGGGAGCAAATTGGTTTAACGGGCGCCAAATACGGTTGCGGTATTGCGCAATGCGGTTCGTGTACGGTTCTGCTCGATGGCGCTGCTGTGCGTTCTTGTGTTTTGCCGGTCAGCGCCGCTGAGGGTAAAAAAGTCGAGACGGTTGAGAGCCTCTCGGTAGGCGGCAAGTTAAGCAAAATTCAACAAGCCTGGGTCGAAAAACAAGCACCGCAGTGCGGCTATTGCCAAACCGGTATGGTCATGGCTGCTACCGCTCTTTTACGTAAGAACCCCAAACCCAGTGATGCAGATATCGATGCCGCAGTAACGAATATTTGCCGTTGCGGCACATTCCAAGAAGTACGTGCCGCAATCCATGCTGCAGCAAAGGCTTGAGGAGAAAACCATGAATGCACCCGTACCTAATTTATCCCGTCGCCACTTCATTGTTGGCTCATCCGCTATTACCGCTGGCCTTGCCATTGGCTTGGAGTTTCCAGGCGTCATTGGCACAGCGAATGCATCCACTGCAGCCAATGCCAGTGCCCCAGAAATCGGCGTTTGGGTTGTAATTCAGCCAAACGATACGGTGGTTATTCGTGTAGTTCGCTCCGAAATGGGCCAAGGCACGATTACCGGCTTAGCCCAATTGGTTGCCGAAGAGCTTGAGTGCAATTGGAGCAAAATTACGATCGATTACCCCACACCCGGTGAGAGTCTCAAGCGCAAAGGCGTTTGGGGATCCTTCTCTACCGGCGGCAGTCGCGGTATTCGGACATCGGAAGATTACGTCCGTAAAGGCGGCGCTGCAGCGCGCATCATGCTAGTTCAGGCTGCTGCAAATCAGTGGGGCGTATCGCCTGCTGAATGTTTGGCGGCCAATAGCATCATCACCCACCAAGCCAGCGGGCGCTCCGTTAGCTTTGGTAAGGTTGCTGCTGCGGCGGCGAAGTTGCCAGTACCGGATGCAAAAGGAATTGAACTCAAAGACCCCAAGCGCTGGAAAGTGATTGGCAAGCCGATGGATCGCCTCGACAGCTTGGCCGATAAGGTGACGGGCAAGCAAGTGTTTGCCATTGATTTGAAAATGCCAGGCATGCTGACTGCCACCATTAAAGAGAGTCCAGTTTTTGGCGGGAAACTAAAGAGTTTTGATGCCAGCAAAGTCGCAGGAATGAAGGGCGTCAAGAAAGTGGTTCAAGTTAGCGACACCGCAGTCGCGGTGGTTGCCGATACTTTCTGGCAAGCCAAAGTAGCGATGGATCAGTTGCCGATTGTTTGGGATGAAGGTCCCAATGCGTCAGTGCAGCAGGCCGATATTTTGAAGCGCTTGGAAGAGGGCCTCAAAGCAGATCAAACCTTTGTGGGCAATGCCAATGGCGACTTCAAAGTGGCGGCATCGAATTCTTCGAAAACTATTGAGGCGCAGTTTTTATATCCCTTCTTGAACCATGCACCGCTAGAGCCGATGAATGCAACGGCGGTCTGGAATCAAGACAGTTGCCGCGCTTGGGTTCCAACCCAAGACGGCGAAGCCTCCTTGGCTGCAGTGATTGCCGCATCTGGACTTACCGCTGACAAGTGTGATGTGATTAAGGTAAATTTGGGCGGCGGCTTTGGTCGTCGCGGCGCATTCCAGGATTACACGACGCAGGTAGTCAATATTGCAAAGCAAATGCCTGGCACGCCCATCAAGTTAATTTGGACGCGTGAAGAGGACATGACGCAAGGTCGCTATCACCCGATCATGATGTGCAAAATGACTGGCACCTTTGATGACAAGAAGAATTTGACTGGCGTGCATATGCGCTTGTCGGGTCAATCGATTTTGTCCGCAGTGCGTCCAGCCGTAGTAGCACAAAACAAAGGCATGGATCCATTGGTATTTCAGGGTGTAGCCAAGGGCGGCGAGCATGGCATTAGCTATGACTTCCCGAACTTGATGATTGACCACGCCATGCGCAATACCCACGTGCCACCAGGCTTCTGGCGGGGCGTCAACATCAATCAAAATGCAGTCTTTATGGAGTGCTTTATTGATGAGCTAGCAGAGTATGCCGGCGTTGATCCAGTGGAATTTAGACGCAAGTATTCCGCAAACTACCCGCGTAATCTAGCGGTACTCAATGCCGTTGCAGATCGTATTGGCTGGACTAAGCCAGCCCCTGCAGGCGTATTCCGTGGCATTGCGCAGCAAAAGTCGTTTGGTAGCTGGGTTGCTGCAGCGTGTGAGCTATCGGTTACCGATGGCAACAAGGTCAAGATTCATCGGATTGTCGCGGCAACGGATCCAGGCTATGCTGTTAACCCAGCGCAAATTGAGCGTCAAGTGTCGGGTTCATTTGTGTACGGCCTGTCTGCTTTGTTTGAGGAGGAGTGCACCGTTAAGAATGGTCGAATTGAGCAAACCAATTTCGACACATTTGGTTCGATCCGCTTAAAACAAATGCCACCAGTAGAGACCATCATCATTCAGGGTGGAGGTAAGGAGTGGGGCGGCATTGGCGAGCCTACTATTTCTGTAGCGGCACCAGCGGTATTAAATGCGTTCTACAGAGCTACCGGTAAGCGTCTGCGCACCATACCTCTGAAGAACAGCGGTATTACGCTGGTCTAAGGTATGCGATATGGGGCTGCGCTAGCGATCACTACGCTGCTGGCGCTCCCCATCCCTTCTCAGGCTCAAGTTGTTTGGACTGGCGATGCGGTGCAGACCGCATTAAGTTCGAGTCCAGGCGATCCCATCAAGGGGCGGGCGATTGTGACCAGTCGCCAAACGGGCTTGTGCATTTTGTGCCACGCTGGTCCGTTTCCGGAGGAGCGATTTCATGGCAATCTGGCTCCTGACCTGCGATTAAGTATTGCCAATCTGAGCGCAGGGCAGTTGCGTGCCCGCCTCGTTGATCCATCGCAATCCAGCCCCAACACCATCATGCCGGCCTACTTTAGAATAGATCATCTGCAGCGGGTTGCACCGCAATTTACTGGGAAGACTGTGCTTACTGGGCAAGAGATAGAAGACGTACTTGCGTAT
>JBEBBK010000072.1:0-6353 GCA_041158405.1 Pseudomonadota bacterium | reverse complement strand
GGTATTTTGGAGGTCTTTGGTGAGAAGATGCTGCGCTACAAAGGGGTTCTGTACGTGAAAGGCAGCAAGCGAAAAGTGGTGTTTCAGGGGGTGCATCAAATGATGGGCAGCGATATGGCCGGTCTTTGGGGTGCAGAGCCGAAGCAAACCCGGATGGTCTTTATTGGCATAGATTTACCCAAAGATACCCTAATGGCTGGACTAGAAGGGTGTTTGGCGTAGTACAATCCGCCGCCACAGGCCTGATTCGCTTGAGGTAACAAATTGGCAGTAAAACAGCAGTGAATAGCAATAAAACTTTGGCAGAATGAGGCAATAGTGCTTCAAATCCATGGAAAGAATGACATGACGGTAAAAACACCCAGCTCGAAGAGCCCCAAGGCAGCAGCGGGAGCTACCACGAAAACTGCTGGCAAATCGACGGCATCCTCAAAAGCGGTTCCAGTGACCGACGCGGAATTGCTCAAAATGTCTGAAAAAGACTATATGAATAAAGCCCAGCTTGCATTCTTTCGCTTAAAGTTGGTGACCTTGAAAGACGATTTACTCAAGAACGCTTCAGAAACCACCGAGCATTTGCGTGAGAATATTTTGGTTCCAGATCCAGCCGATCGTGCGACGATCGAAGAGGAGCATGCGCTCGAACTGCGCACCCGCGATCGTGAGCGCAAGTTGCTCAAAAAAGTAGAGCAAGCATTGGCCCGCATTGAATCCGGTGAATATGGTTGGTGCGAAGAGACCGGTGAGCCGATTGGCCTATCCCGCCTAATCGCACGCCCTACTGCCAACTTATCGCTCGAGGCCCAAGAGCGCCGCGAGCTACGTCAAAAATTATTTGGCGATTAACTTTTATTAATACTTTTAGTGGCCTCATTTCGGAATGACTAAACCAATGCCAACGATTGCGGATATTTCCCCCTTATTGAAAGCGGAAATATTGGCAGAAGCGCTGCCGTATATCCGTCAGTACCACGGTAAGACCATCGTGATTAAGTATGGTGGTAACGCCATGGTGGAAGAGCGGTTGAAAGAAAGTTTTGCGCGTGACGTTATCTTGCTTAAGCTGGTTGGCATGAATCCAGTGGTCGTTCATGGCGGCGGGCCACAGATTGATGAGGCCCTAAAAAAGATTGGTAAGACAGGTACCTTTATTCAAGGCATGCGCGTAACCGATGAAGAAACCATGGAAGTGGTGGAGTGGGTTCTGGGCGGCGAAGTGCAGCAAGATATTGTGATGTTGATTAATCACTTTGGCGGTCAAGCGGTTGGCTTAACCGGTAAAGACGGTGGTTTGATTCATGCGCGCAAGATGTTGGTCCCGGATGAAAAAAAGGCAGGCGCAACCATCGATCTGGGTTTTGTGGGCGAAATCGAAGCCATCAATCCAGCCGTTGTAAAGGCACTTCAAGACGATGCCTTCATTCCGGTGATATCACCGATTGGTTTTAGTGCGCAGGGTCAGGCATTCAATATCAATGCCGATCTAGTGGCTGGCAAAATGGCTGAAATACTCGGCGCCGAAAAGTTGGTCATGATGACCAACATCCCGGGCGTAATGGACAAAAGCGGGAACTTATTAACCGATTTGACTGCCCGTGAAATCGATGCATTGTTTGCCGATGGGACAATTTCAGGCGGAATGCTGCCCAAGATTTCATCGGCTTTGGATGCCGCTAAGAGCGGTGTGAACTCAGTACACATTATTGATGGCCGGATCGAGCATTCCCTCCTATTGGAAATTCTGACCGAGCAGGCGTTCGGCACGATGATTCGTTCTAGGTAAGTGGTACATTAATCATTCATGAGTACAAAACCACCTAACGACGATGTGAGCGCAGAAGCGCCAGCAGAAGAAAAGACGCGTAAGCGGCCGCGTCCGGGTGAGCGTCGTTTACAGATTTTGCAAGTACTGGCGGAGATGCTACAAAACCCGCGGGGTGAGCGTGTAACCACTGCTGCACTGGCAGCCAAAATTGATGTTTCTGAGGCTGCGCTTTATCGCCACTTTGCAAGTAAGGCGCAGATGTTTGAGGGTCTCATCGCTTTTATCGAGCAGACCGTCTTTGGTTTGATTAACCAGATCAATCAAAAAGAAGAATCAGGCTTGGCGCAGACCCGTGGCATTCTGCAAATGCTCTTGGTATTCGCCGAAAAAAATCCAGGAATGACGCGGGTGTTGTTGGGCGATGCTTTGCTCCAAGAAGACGATCGCCTGCAGGATCGCATTTCCCAAGTGCTTGACCGAGTAGAGGCATCCCTAAAGCAATCCTTGCGCATAGGCCAGTCGCAAAGCGGCGCCCCAGGTAATGCAGGCCAAGACGACGTTGCCATTCGTGCCGCTCTATTAATGAGCTTTGTACTGGGTCGCTGGCATCGTTTTGCGCGAAGCGGTTTTAAAAAGCTGCCAACCGAGGCATCCGAGATTAGCCTTCGTATCTTGCTTGCAGAATGAGTGATCTCCATCTCTCACGAAATACCATCCATTTTGCAGAATCCCTTCCCTTACAAAGTGGAGCGATTCTCAGTAATTACAACTTAGTTATTGAAACCTACGGCAAGCTTAATAGCGATAAGAGCAATGCCATTCTGATTTGCCATGCCCTCAATGCATCGCATCACGTAGCCGGCCCCGATCCAGATAAGCCATCCGACATCGGCTGGTGGGACAACATGATTGGGCCAGGAAAGCCGGTCGATACCAATCGATTTTTTGTGATTGGCGTTAATAATTTGGGCTCCTGCTTTGGCTCTACAGGACCCATGAGCCTGAACCCCGAAACCAACAAGCCCTATGGGGCTGATTTTCCGGTAGTGACGGTGGAAGATTGGGTCAATACGCAAGCAAGACTGGCGGATAAGCTAGGCATTCGCCGCTTTGCTGCCGTCATGGGCGGTAGCTTAGGCGGCATGCAAGCAATGGCATGGGCAATTCAGTTTCCCAAGCGCCTGGCACACTGCATCGTGATTGCATCGACACCCAAGTTGAGTGCCCAGAATATTGCGTTTAATGAAGTGGCCCGCAACGCCATTTTGTCGGATCCCGATTTTCATGGCGGTAACTACTACGCCCATGGCGTGGTGCCCAAAAGTGGTTTGCGCCTAGCTCGCATGGTTGGCCACATCACTTATCTCTCAGACGACGACATGGCTGAAAAGTTTGGACGGGAGTTGCAGCGCCCTGCCGGCGCCCCTGATGAGTACCGCTTTAGTTTTGATGTGGAGTTTGAAGTTGAGAGCTACTTGCGCTATCAAGGCGACAAGTTCTCGAGCTACTTTGATGCCAACACCTATCTTCTCATCACGCGCGCCTTAGATTATTTTGATCCTGCGCGGCGTTATGGCGGCAGTTTGAGCCGTGCACTTGCTGAAGTACAGTCCCAGTTTCTGATCATTAGTTTTTCAACCGATTGGCGCTTTCCGCCCAATCGCAGCAGGGAAATTGTCGAGGCTTTGCTCAGTAATAAGCGCGAGGTCTCCTATGCCGAGATTGATGCACCGCATGGCCACGATGCATTTTTGCTGGATGACGCCCGGTACCATAATCTAGTGCGGGCATACTTTAAAAAAATTGCTGAGGCATTGCCATGATGCGCGCTGATTTTGCCGCAATTGCCAATTGGGTAAAGCCGCAAAGCCAAGTGCTGGACTTGGGTTGTGGAGACGGAAGCTTTCTAGCTTTTTTGCAAACCCAAAAACCGGTGCATGCCTACGGCGTTGAGATTGATGATCAGAGGGTGTTGGCCTGCGTACAAAAAGGCATCAATGTCATTCAGCAAGACTTAGAAGGTGGCCTAGCCCTCTTTGAAGATAAAAGCTTTGATACGGTTGTTTTATCGCAAACCGTACAAACGATTCACCAGACCGAGAAAATTCTTTCTGAAATTGTTCGAGTCGGAAAAGAGTGCGTCATCTCCTTTCCTAACTTCGGCCATTGGTCACATCGCCTCGCGGTTGCAATGGGCCACATGCCCGTATCGAAGTCACTGCCTTATGCTTGGTTTGATACCCCCAATGTACGGGTTCTTACCATTGCTGATTTTGAAGGACTTGCACACCAACTGGGATTGGATATTTTGGATCGCGTTGTCTTACACGAAGGCCGGCCAATCACGTGGGCTGCAAATTTATTGGGCAGCTTAGCCATTTATCGCATTCGTGGCGCTTAATTCAATTCGTTCTTGGGCAAATGATTTTCGGGTTTACCTGGAATGGCCTTGCCTGCGCATGCTGTTCTTGGGTTTCTCCGCAGGACTCCCGCTTCTACTCATCCTCGGTACGCTGAGTTTTTGGTTGCGCGAAGCTGGCATTGATCGCAGCACCATTGGTTACCTCACTTGGATCGGCCTCATTTATGCGGGCAAGTGGTTGTGGGCGCCATTAGTGGATCGGCTACCCATTCCATGGCTAGGTAAATTATTAGGGCGACGACGGAGTTGGTTGATCGTTGCTCAAACGATCATTTTTCTTGGCTTATTGGGCATGGCTAGCCTAGACCCTAAGGTCGCAATTACCCCGGTGGTGTGGTGTGCATTGCTGGTGGCATTTGGCTCGGCGACACAAGACATTGCGCTCGATGCATTTCGGATTGAGTCGGCTGACAGTGATCGACAGGCTGCGCTGGCCGCAACCTATCAAACGGGGTATCGCCTCGCCCTGATCTGGTCTGGCGCAGGGGTGCTCTGGTTGGCGGCACGGGTTGAGTCGGGCGCAGGATACGATGCCAGCGCATGGCAATTTGCTTATGTAGTGATGGCCTGTTCCATTGCCGTTGGTGTTCTGACAACTCTCTTAAGTAAGGAGCCGGCGCGCATCGAGTTGGCTAAGGCCCGCAATGCAAAAGCATGGCTGCATCAAACGCTGATTGAACCCTTTTCTGAATTCATTACCCGCTATGGTTGGCATGCGATTGCCATCTTAGGATTGATCGCGATCTATCGGATTAGTGACATTGTGATGGGGATTATGGCAAATCCATTTTATGTTGATATGGGCTATACCAAAGATGAAGTCGCCGCAGTCAGCAAAGTATTTGGTGTCATCATGACCTTACTCGGCGCCTTTATTGGCGGCGTATTAGCCTTGCGGTTTGGTGTGATGCGGATTTTATTTTTGGGAGCGACCTTATCTGCAGTTAGCAATCTACTCTTTGCCTGGCTGGCAACCCAAGGCCATGATTTGACCGGATTGGTTTGGGTTATTTCCGCAGATAATCTCAGCTCCGGAATTGCGACCGCAGCCTTTATTGCATTCTTATCTTCCCTGACCAATATTCAGTATTCAGCAACCCAATACGCTTTGTTTAGCTCCATGATGCTCTTGGCGCCAAAGTGGTTGGCTGGATTTTCTGGAGTGTTTGTGGACGCCTTTGGATACCAAGCCTTTTTTATTAGCACAGCCATTATTGGAGTGCCGGTACTCTTACTGATCTGGCTGGTGATTCATTTCAATTTAGTGCAATTCAAAAAACAGGAATCAGCATCGATCCCTATCGACTAAATTGACCAGTCGTAGTCCACGACTAAGGGTGCGTGATCGGAGAAGCGCTCTTGCTTGTAGATTGAAGTGGTTTTGGCTGAGCCTGCAATCTTCGTAGTCGCAATCTGGTAATCAATCCGCCACCCGACGTTCTTGGCATAAGCTTGACCGCGCTGACTCCACCAGGTGTAGCACGCATCAGTCGTCTCGGGCTCGAGCTTGCGATAGACATCAACATAGCCAATCTCGCTGAAGAGACGTGTTAACCAGGAACGTTCTTCCGGCAAAAATCCCGAATTCTTGAGATTGCCTTTCCAATTCTTTAAATCTACTTCGTGGTGCGCGATATTGACATCCCCGCACAGGACAATTTCACGGCCGCTACGCTTGAGTTCAATTAGGTGGGGCATGAATGCCTCAAGATAGCGAAACTTGGCCTCTTGGCGTTCCGGCGAGCTTGAGCCCGAAGGCATGTAAACCGAGATAACCGAGAGGGTCTTAAAGCGGGCTTCAACGTATCGTCCCTCGGCATCAAATTCAGGATTACCAAAACCGTAAATGATGTCATCGGGTTGGTGCGGGGTATAGATGCCGCAGCCGCTATAGCCTTTTTTCTCGGCACAGTGAAAAAAGCCAAGTAATCCGCCTGGACGCATCATGGACTCATCCAAATCACCCTCTTGGGCCTTAAGTTCTTGCATGCAAATAAAGTCAGCCTTTTGCTGGATCGCCCAAGGAATAAAGCCTTTTTTGGCTGCAGAGCGGATACCGTTGAGGTTCGCTGAAATGATGCGTAACATGGAGGCCTATGAACTCTAAAAATGTAAATCAATTCGACTTTATCCGTTTTGCCCTAGAGGCGCACGTTTTATCATTTG
>JBEBBK010000071.1:0-6385 GCA_041158405.1 Pseudomonadota bacterium | reverse complement strand
CGAATATGCATCAAATCGAATGGCAGGTATCAGCGTAAGGTCACCAAACGCCATCTCGCTCTGCAAGAAGGCACCGCCCAAGTCATATTTCGATGGTGGGGCAGGCGTAATCGATGAGCCATTACCGGCTGCAATGATTTGACTGAATATATCGGCAGAGCTCCAATCCAATCCATAGATTAAGCGTTGATTAATCAGGCTTGTGGTGTTGCTTTCTAGGCTGGCGTTGATGCCTTTTGTATTTTGACTGTATGTATTTGTCCTTGATCGCCATGGATAAGGCCTCCCGCCTCCTGCGGCTGATTCTTGAAGCGATTTTTGCGTTACGGATGCATCCTGAAGGTAGATCATGACCTTCGCTGCCTGAATCAGCTCATTTGCAAAATCCCGATAGTGATATTCACCTGATATTCGATCACGAGATGTAGTATCGGATGCGCTTGAAGTAGCTACGGCACTGGAAAGATCGGATAGATTGTTTACGTTTTGTGTGACATTTTGCGATTCATAGGTAATCCCCAAGCTGTTTGCTGAATTAATACGTAGTGCTGCCTTGGATAGCAAATACCAATTGCGATAATCAGCCGGGTTTGGCGCGCTTCGATTGATCCCTGTGGAGTAATTAGATCCTTGATTTTCAAGCTGATGCCCTGATTGAATGTTGCCGAGTACCATTCCCTGCAAATCCTGCGCCTTTCCGGCATATGCAAATATCGTGTTCGAGGAGTTATCAACACTTGAATAGCCAGAACGAGCAAATCCACCCCGATCCATACCCTGCTGAATAAAGTCACTAGGGTTAAATGTTTGAAAATGAACAATGCCGGCAAGACCATCGCTGCCATATTGCGTTGATGATGGTCCACGGACGACTTCAATCTTTCGAAAGCCATCCACATCCAAAAAATTGCCTCGTCCCGAAGATAGACTTCCAAATGAAAATTGGTTGGGTACGCGGATACCATCAACTAGTAGCAGGACATTATTTCCCTGCAGACCGCGAATATTGATGCTTTCTTGACCACCTCTACCTTGGGAGCCTATGGCCAAGCTAAAACGCCCTGTTTGCTGTGGCACCGTAATATCGGGCGAGTCTTTAAAAACGTCGCCAATGTTTCGTGCGCCTAGCTCCTGAATTTCCTCGGCCGTGGTGACGGTAACGATTCGCGGCACATTATCCGTTTTTCGTTCGGACCGTGTGGCGGATACGGTGATCTCTTTTAGGTTTACCCCTCTTCCAACGTCCTCTGCAGCAATTTGTGCTTTTACAGTAAGTGCCGCCATGGACAATGGCATTAGTAAAGTAGCTGTACATTTCTGAAGCCCGCTTTTCATATATCCCCTAGTTCGTTAAAACACTAGCTAGCGGCGGCGGGCTGTGGCATTGATGCAGTTAAGAATTAACTGCGTTGATTCATTTTAATGATAATGATTCTTAATTAGATTGTCAAATTTTGCCGACACTTTCCTGAATTAAGAATGCAGAATGGAAAAAGCGGACGAGGACAAGAGAAAACGAATTGGGAGGCGATAACACATTGGAATAGACTTACCGCTCTCTTGTGCGGGACGAAAGCTCCAATGGCGAATGGTATTTAATGCGGATCGATCTAAGGCGGGATAACCAGAGCTTTGGGCTAAGTCCACGCGCTCCACTTTGCCATGATCGGTAATGCAGGCATACAGCATCACTGCTCCCTGCTCTCCATTTTCCCTGCTGGAAATCGGATAATGTGGCATCGGATTACGCAGCGCGTGTACATCAGCGGAAGGTGGCGTGATTGTTGCAGTCATTAGCTCAGTTGCATTGCCTTTTGCCATGATGATTGAGTCATCATCATGAGCCGATGGAGGATGAACGACACCCATCGCCTTCGAAAGGCTTGGCTCAGCTATAGACCTACTGGCTACTCTATTCTGAGGATTGGCGGATCTCAGTTCGATAACGTGACTAGATATCGCTGACTGGGCGCCATGATCTAGTGGCTGCAATCCAAGTCGAGCAATTGCAATAAACAATGCTAGGTGCAAAACTGATACAACTAGACTTAGCTTCCAGTGGGTGGATTGCATTAAGAAGCTACCCCTACTTGGTTAATATAAGCTTGCCTAGCTGGGTAATTCTCAAGGTGTAGCAAATGCCATGATGATTAATGATGACCGAGTTGCTGGCCCCAAATAAATCCAAACTGGAATACATCTTAGCTAAGCCATTGTGCAAAAAATATTTCGACTCAGAATTGACTTTAGGATCGTTTTTATTCATCTATAGAATCCGCTCAACTACCCTCTATTCATGGTGATTCAATCAAGCATCCACAAATACCATGCCCTTTGTTGTTTACTTACCGATAACCCACGCGGTCCAGAATTTTCTGAGCTGCTATTTGATTTAAACCAATCGATGCAACGGGAACTTTCTCTGCCTGAAAAGATCCGAGCTCCTTGAGTGCAGGATTATCAACACGAACAGATGCTACAACTGGCCATTCATTATTTCCATCTGCAAGGTAAGTTTGCGCAGCATCGCTCGCCAAATACTCAAGAAATTGCACTGCTGCTGCAGGGTGGGGGGCATTTTTGGCAACGCCACCACCCGAGATATTGATATGCACTCCGCCCGCATTCTGGTTAGGCCAAACAAAACCAATCTTAGTCATCACGGCTATATCTTCCGGCTTCGAAGAGCGCATTAATCGAGCCAAGTAATACGAATTTGTTAACGCAACTCCGCACTCACCCGATGCTACTGCGCGGATCTGATCGGTATCCCCGCCTTTCGGACTACGTGCCATATTCGCCACCATGCCGCTTGCCCACGCTTCAGTTGCCTTTTCGCCATTGCGCTCTATGAGGGCGCCCAGCAGGGAAAGCATGTATGGATGGGATCCGGAACGCGTGCACACTTTACCCTTATTCATCGGCTCTGCCAGCTTTTCATAGGTGTTGACATCGCCAGGCTTAACCGTTTTTTTGTTGTAGACCACGATCCGCGCACGGGTTGAAAAGCCGAACCACGTTATTCCATCTGCATCCGCTTTCGCACGGAGATTTGCTGGAATGCGATCGTTGAGGTATTTGGATTGGATAGGCTTAAAAAAGCCATTGACCTGGGCTCGCCATAATCTTGCGGCGTCAACCAAGAGAATGACGTCAGCAGGGCTTTTACTGCCCTCGCTATTCAAGCGCTCGATCAGGGCATTGTCATCTGCCTCAATGCGATTAATCTTGATTCCAGTCGCTTTTGTAAAGTTTGAATACAGTGCTTCATCCGTTTGATAGTGGCGCGCTGAATATAAATTGAGCACTTTCTCATTACTGGATTGTGCGTTTGCAGACACTTGAAATCCAAGCAGTAAAGCCAATTGCAAAGCGATCAGTGTATTTCTCATCATTATTCGTTCCAGCGAAATAGGTTTTTGCTACTGACCTCCACTATATCATAATAAGAATGATTATCAATAAGGTTAGGTATGGCACCTGTAGTCACAGGGCTGTATACAAATGCAATGGGTTAACTCGATCCTAGAAAAATGCATCGCACATTCAAAAGCAGCCATTGCGACGATAATGACATTCCTACCTAATTGCACCGAGTGTGTTTATGCAGATTTATGTGATTGATCCGACCTTAAAAACAGTGTCAGCCGTCGATATTTCGGGCTCACTGGATGATATTCGGGGGCTTATTGGTTTTGTATCCATCGATTCCGACGAAATTGATAACAATGGTGATCGGCTGTTTTTTGATGAGGAGTGCTTTATTCGCCAACAAGACGGTGTAGGCCGTTTCAAAGTTGATAACTTAGCGCCGGTGGCTGGCATTGGCGTGATTGCCAATAGCCGCGATGAAGCCAAAAGCATTCAATCCCCCGAGGTATCCTTGCAGGACTTAACGAAGCGCATTACCTTCCTCTAAAAAGTCCATGCCCAATCCAGCTGACTACCAAATCGAAATCGCAGATGGGATTGTTGTAATCAAAAATCAGAACACCACGATTGGCTATAGCCGATTTACGGATGCGGGGGATGTAGAGTACATCTACGTGAACCCCATGTATCGCCGTCAAGGCTATGGCGCTCTATTGCTCGAACAAGTTCGTCGCATTGCCGGCCAGATTGCTACCATCCACGCACCGGTATCACCATTAGGCACAGCATTTTTTGGGGCTCTGGGGATTGCCCTGCCTGATCCAGCTACACCGCAGCCAGACGCCAAAGCGAGGTAACTTCTGCCTTTCTAGCTTGATGCAAGGGGTCGCTTGCATCGCTTACCTTGGGGTGGTTAGGCTTGGCATCCCTTTTCTCGATCACAGTCAGCCCGGCCTCGGCAATCCAAGACAGTAATTCATCGCGCGAGCGCAATTGCAAATGCTCTGCTAGGTCAGACAGAATGAGCCAGCCCTCACCATCCGGCAGTAGGTGCTCTTTCAGTTGGGATAAAAAACCTTTAAGCATCACACTCTCTGGGTCGTATATGGCTCGCTCAATTGGAGAGCTGGGTCTAGCCGGAAGCCAAGGCGGATTACAAACAATCAAGGCGGCTTTTTCTGGAGGAAACAGATCTGCGTTCAGAATCTCAACCTGATCCCCTAGTCCAAATTGATGCATGTTTGCCTTAGCGCATTCCAGCGCTCTGGGATCCTGATCGGTGCCGATGATCTTCTGGATACCCCGCTGCGCGAGTACTGCAGACAGTACGCCTGTTCCTATACCAATATCAAAAGCCAAAGAGTTAATTTCTAATGCGGGCGGGAGTGGCGCCATTGCTACCAGCTCGACGTATTCGCCGCGCAAGGGAGAAAAGACGCCGTAATGGGGAAATAGGCGCTGCGCACCTTCCTTCAAGGATGGAATCACCACCCCTTTTTTGCGCCACTCGTGAGCGCTGATGACGCCGAGTAATTCGCGCAAAGAAAGTGCGTAGTCATCTGCCGCATTCCCAAATACCTCGAGGCAAGCCTTCGTCACATCGGGCGCCCGTCGCAGCGGAATGGTATGGTTAGCCAACACCGGAATCAAAATCGCATCGAGGATTCTGGCCCGCTGTGCCTGGGCTTGCCGGTGTTGATTAAAGACGGCTTTCGGCTCCAGCGTAGTGACCGCCTCTGGATTCAGCTTGGCTTCTTTCGCTATTTTTTTTCGATTGCGCTTCACCGGCCGCTCAGCCCTGCGAGCTAAGGCCTGCAGCAATTGTTTTGCATTTTGATAATCACCGCGCCATAAAAAAGCACTGCCTTCGGACGCATGGCGATATGCCACATCGGCCGTTAGCGTGTCATCTGCAACCAGCACTTTTTTTGGGGGCGGCAGTCCTTTTTCTGACTGCCATCGCAGCTCATGAACAGCATCTGCTTCGGTCCAGCGCATGCGCTGGACATTGTGATTGTCATTATCAATCATTGCCAGCCTGAAGTAAGGCTGCCTTAAATTGCTCTACCGGTTGCGCCCCCTGAATGAGAATGCGGTCATTCAAAATCACGGCTGGTACCGAATGGATTCCGGCATCCAAATAGAATTTCTGCTGCTCACGTACCGCCTCTTTAAATTCATCGCTCGCCAGCACCTCTTGCGCACGCAGGCGATCTAAGCCCGCTCGGTCTACTGCATCAAGTACATTCGCGGGGTCATCTAAATTAACGGCAAGTGTGAAATAGGTCCCTAGCAACTCGCGTTTTAGGCGGTGCTGCGCAGCGCTGCCAAACTCAAGTCCCGCCCAATGCAATAGGCGGTGGCAATTGAAAGTGTTGTAGACCCACTTACGCCCTTCCGGATGAAAAGGAAAGCCTACCTCTGCTGCACGCTTGCGAATCTGCTCTTGGTTTTCACGAACCTGCTTTGGGCCAACACCATACTTTTCAACCAGATGCTCAATCACATCCTGTCCGCCAACAGGCATTTGCGGATTTAACTCAAACGGTTGAAAGTGCAACTCCACTTGCACCTGATCACCAAGCTGCGATAAGGCTTGCTCGAGGGCGCCCAAACCAACAGCACACCAGGGGCACGCAATATCCGATACAAAATCAATCTTGACTGTTTTCATTGTTTTTTCTATGTCGCCTGAATTAAGCGGGTGGATGATCTTCTGGGCCTACCTTGAGTGCAATCAAAAAACGGGACACCATGTTGTAGGCTGCGATCACGGTGACTAACTCGACCGTACACGTGTTACCTAGGGCGTCGCGCAAACGCACCATGAGCCCATCATCCACCTGAATGTTTCGGGTCATCTGCAGCGTGAGCTCAGCAGCGTCGCACTCCACTTGACTAAAGCAGGCTTTGGGAAAGTGCGGTGTACCCAGCAAACGCAACGCCTCGACCTGTTCTTCAGTCCCTCCTGCTTTTCTGAAAGGGGGCGCATGGTGAAAAAACTCATACTCAG
>JBEBBK010000070.1:0-6397 GCA_041158405.1 Pseudomonadota bacterium | reverse complement strand
CGATTGCATTTGGCCTATTTTGGTATCAGCGTCAGCTACCTGGTAAGAGCGCATGATGAATAGTGAAAAACCAGAGTATTGGCTCGGTATGCGCATCAACGGAGAGCGATATGCACTGCCTGCAAGTGCAGTGCAATCGGTTTTTTTATACCCCGAAGCAGAGCAAGCGTTAGGCGATTTGCGCATCAGCGGTGTTGTTGTCCATGAGGGCGCCCCAGTGTATCTGCGCAATCATTTTCAGGTATTGCGGTTTAACCGCCGTTCAGAAACACTCTCCCATTGGCAGCAAGCGCTCAAGCCAGGAAATGCCCCATGGATTCTGGTTTTAAAAGAAGGCCCAAGTCAAGGTCTTGGCTTTCGGGTAAATAATATTGCTGGCCCCTTTCACGCTTCCATCCCAAGTGACTCCTTGTTCGTGCATCACCATGGGATCGATTATTTATTATTGGAGGCTTCCTAGGGCCAGGTGATCGACCTGATTCATTAGCTAGAAAAAATTTATGAGCAAAAAATACCAAAACCATATCTTTCAGCGCGCAACGACCCCATGGCGCTGGCTGGCGATTGTTTCTTTTGTTATCGCGCTGATCGCCAGCATCAGTGCATTCATTTCCGCACGCAATTGGGTCTCGGATGGTAGCTATTTGCAGTCAATTGATATTGAGCAAATTGAAGTCTTACGCCTCATTCCTGCGTTAAAAGAATTGCAAACCAAAACCAATGGAGCTGTTGGGTTAGAGCCTAGTTTTTTTAATAATCTGAAAAAATCCGATAGTCTATTTAAATCGTTAACCGATAATCTAAAGCCGCAGACGAATGCGGCAAGCATAGGCGCTTCAAAAGCAGGAGCTCCAGCAACCCAGCCGCAAAATGCGCCGAAGCAAGCCGCAAGCACAACGCCGCAAGCCACCCTTTCCGATAACCCGATATTGGCCTTTTTCCAAAAAGTCGACGCCAAAATCATGAATCTCCTGTTTGGTAAGCCCGATAAATATGCTTATCTATCGGAAGACAAGCTTGAGCCTGCCGACTCGCCTAGCGAGTCTGCAAAGTCATCCCAGTTAAGTAGCGTGCAAGATGTTTTACAAGGGGCCAAGAAAACAGAGCAAGCCATTGGCGCCGTTTTAGCCCAGGAAAAAAGCCTAGCGGGCTTTGCTATTCTCGCGAAGTCTGCGGAAGCCTTGTTGGCCCCAAAAGGCGCGCTGGAGTTGGATAAGATGGCGGCCGATTTCCCAGCCAGAAGGTATGCAGAAAGCCTGGATGCGTTTGTAAAGGCAAACACGGCATGGCAAAAAAATATCATTGACTCGGCTAATAATGCCGAATTACAAAAAGCCCTAGGTACGGTAATAGACCAAAAAGTCTTGCTTGAGATTGAGTTTGGCAAAAAAGGAGTGGGTAAAGCGCTGCCCAAGCTGGGTGAGGTGATGGCCAAGGTGAACCAAACACCATGGCACACCAAGCTGCCGCAAGAAAGCGCACTAGCGTTAAAACTCTATGCAGCTGGCATATCGACCATTCGTGATTTTGCCTCCGGTCACGAGGCCTTGAAAGTGATTGCTCAGCAGAACTCCCAAGGCTTGGGATTTTTTGATTTCGATACGGCGGGCGGCTTTTTGGGACTTACGCTGTTGTCGCTCTTCGGGATGTTGGGGGTCGCCATTGGCGGATTCCTCTACCAGCGCAGTACTAGCCTCAATGCAATTGATTTGCAGCGTGCCGCACCCGTTGCCTCTGCTGCCGATCAGCTCCTTCGTTCAATTGACTTGGGCTTTGATAATGCGCCCAGCATGAAGGCCTTGGATAAAAAAGAGCCGGATCCAAAGCCTGCAGTAGCAGAGCGCCAACAAGCCAATGAAGGAGCAGCAACGCCTGAATTAAAAACAGTCGTTAACGTCATCTCCGAGCTGAGCGGCGACTTAAGAGAAAGAATCAGTCTGATTGAACGGCGCTTTAAATTACTTGGCCAGTTAAGTAATAAGCTACGGCATTCAGTCAATACGCTCCAAGACAAGGCGGCGCAAATTCGCCCAGCTAGTTCGACAGAGGACGATACGATTTATGCTAGCTCAACCGACAGGGGCAATAGGGTAGGTCCATTGGATCAACTGCAAGATGCATTCTTTGCTTTAAAACAGCAGGGTGTCCGACTCTATTTAGCGATTTTAGATAATCACTCTAGCAAGCAGCTTGCGGTGGAGACGGAGCAGTTAAATCTATTGGTAGATCGTGTCGAAGCGACTGTATCGAAAATGAGGGGCTCACTAGCGCTGGCTTTGGACCAAGCAGCCGCGTCTGAGCAGTTTGCTCCAGAGGTCTCCTTAGAGGCGATAGAGCTGATGTCGATGGATGCGAAGCAAGTGATTCGTGACCTTGACGTTTGGGAAGAAGAGTTTGATGGCCTTGGTCAGGAGTTTTCGGACCTCAAACGTCAAGCTAAAACCTAATGCGGTTAATTTGATAAAAGCGCAACCCTATGGCTGAAGAAAAACCGCTATTTCTAATTGACGTTGATCGTGCGATCGAGGGACTGCTGTCGTCTTCTCCGGTCAATGGTGATGCGGGATCGGCCAGAACTCAGTCTTTGGTCATGTACAGCGTTGATTTGGCAAATGCCCTTGATGGAGCTGGGCTCGATGCACTGAGCGGATTCGCAAATGCCTTGTCCGAGAGTTTTGTCGCTAATCGGCCTCAAGCATTTTTGTTGATTACGGAGTTAGTTGCCTTAGTCAATGCAGAGGCTGCCTTGATTCATCCGTCTAGTAGCTCCCAGGCACCAGTTAGTCTTGAGCGCTTAAATCAAGCCAAAGCGGATTTTGAGAAAAAATTAAGCCAACTAAAAGAAGGTGTGCCGATTTCGATGGAGCCATTGTCGATTGCCACACCTGCGTCGGATGTGATGGCAGAGAAGGTAGATCCGCAGGCCCCGAAAACGGCGCCCATCGATGAAGATGAATACGCCGATGAATTTCCAAACCAGGAATTTTCTTCGGAGCTCAAGGAGCGCTTGCGTGCATTCGAAAAGCCCCCAGAGCCTCAAGCTCAAACAGCAGAGCCCCGTTTTGCGGTAGACGAAGGCAAGGACCTCAATCGGCTTTTTGCGCCACGGCAGGATTCGCCGCCTGCTGTCATGCCAGCGGCTGCGCCAAAAGCATTTTCAATACCCGAGGGTGTGACGAGACCGATTGATCGGGCAAGCACCTTTGATTACTCAAGCCAGACGCGGTATCAAGATCGGCATTACGTTTTAGACCGCGCAAGCAATCTGAATCGGCTGCAAAAAGCCCGTAGCTTAGCTGGTCAGGGCCAAAGTTGGAGCGGGGTTGAGCTTGACTTTGTGCTGAGCAAAGAACAGGATGATTTGATCCACGTAGGGCAGCAATCGTTACGGCATATTTTTGATAATTTGACGGATGAGCTTTTAATTGATGAGGTTTATGCCGATGCGGATATAGCCCAGCAACTTCTCACCATTCTCAGTATTTTGCCGCCATGCCCCAGTATTTTTGCGGTTCAGCAAGAGTTAATGATCTTCATTGACCTCGATCACATTTCCTTATCGCAAGAGCACCTGTTGGCAGTGGGAAGCATGATGGCTGAAATTGGCGGCTCCTTAGAAGTGCATCACGAAGGCGTCCGTTTATCTTGCCCATCGAGTCTTTTGAGAATGCCGATGGCGTATTTTTCGCGCCACGGAAATTACTATGCGGTGTCGGCGATTCAATATTTGGGGGAAGAGCAGCTCGATAAAGCCGCTGACTCTAAAGTGGATTCGATCGGTGAAATCATTCATCCAGCCAGAAAGATTGCGGTTCGCGCCGGGCGGGAGACCTACTGGCTGTATGCCCACGAATTTTTGGGCGTGGCAAACATGAACGTCCATCAAAACATTCCTGCGGTATTGGATCGACCCCATTGGTTGGCTGGCGTTGCGCTGGATGGAACCAATAATGTCTATTCTTGGGTTGCGCTCGAGAGGTACGTCAAGTAATGCGCGGCTTTCGGCTCCCGCTGTGTGTTGGTCTGCTGCATTGGTTCTTGGCGATTTCAGCCCAGGCCGCACTGACACCCGACTTGGAAGCCTCGATTAAGCGCTACATTCAAAAAAGCCCTAGTGTGAATGGCCTGCGAGTGGAGGTTCAGTTGATTGAGCCCAATCAGGTGATTCCACCCTGCATCGGCGGCACAATTGAGATCATCACGCCCCCTGGCGTCCGGTTGTGGGGGAGAGCTACCCTGCAATTGCGCTGCGCCAAGGCCTCGTGGATGGTGAATGTGCCATTAAATATCCGTGCTTTCGGGGATTATGTAGTGGCTAGTCGCTACCTGCCTTTTGGGCAAAAGCTGGAAAGTGGCGATTTTCGGGTGATTGAGGGCGATTTAAGCACTCTGCCCGACGATGTCTTGAGAACGCCTCGGGCGGCCTTTGATAAGGTTTTAGGTCGACCACTGCAAATGGGCGCTCCGATTGGGCTAAACGATTTAAAGGAATCTGCCGTAGTTAAATCAGGAGACCCCGTTTTGATCCAGTTGGTCGGTAAGGGCTTTCAGGTATCCGGCGAGGGAACCGCCCAAAGTTCTGGGATGGTTGGCGATATGGTGCGGGTTCGGCTGATGGACGGCCAGACTTTGCAGGGCAGGGTATTAAGACCAGGCGTGGTTGGGGTTAATATAGAGTGAGCAATGGCTTACTTTATGCGGTACAGTAGTAATTAGAGGTAGTTGGCTAGTAAAATGATGGTGTAGCGGTAAACAGGAGAAGACGATGAAGATTAATGAGAATGCAGCACTGATTCCGCAAAATTCAGGAGTGGGTAAAGCCACCCCAGGATCGAACTCGTCCGCTGTCAACCAGTCTCCTGCCAAAGCTACTTCTGAAGCTGTTCCAGGCCCAGCCGTTAATCTGGATATTAGTTTGACGGCCAAATTGGCTGAAGTGCAAAGCGATTCCAAAGCCAATAAGGCGAGCGATGAGGCTTTAATCGAAAAGCTGCGCGCCAAGGTTGCTGCCGGCGAATTTGAAATCGATTACAAACAAATCTCCCAAGCCATGCTCAAGGATGTGGTTGCTGCGATTGGCCAAAAGCCCAACAGCATCTAAGTCGTACTCGAACTCACACGCAACGCTCCTAACGCGTTCAACCCACTATGACCGATTCAGCCGGCACAATGCCATTTGATGCATTGCACGCATTTCTAGAAAAGATCGACACTGCTGTTCGGGATTTGCGTTCCGCCCTCGAGGCAAATGACATGGATCGTTTACCTGCCGCTCTTGAGCTCACCAATGCGGCTTTAGAGTCGATCAATGCGTATCCTGGCGGCGCAGAAAAGCTCAGAGGGGATATCAATCAATTCCCCGAGGGTCAAAAAGAGCAGTTATTAAACTTGCTCAATGAAACGTCCACCAACCACCAAATTAATGGCGATCTAATACGCCTAGCGATGCAGCGCAGTGCTGCCATGCAGTCCTTTATTGCGCAGCAAGCCCCTGGCGCCACCTACGGCAGCGACGGCGGTGTGCCTGGGTCGGTCGGCGGCGTCTTATCCCGCAAGGTTTAGGGGTATTCGCGCGCACCTAAAGCGTGCGTCCATGGGGTAAACATTCGTATAATTGGGCTTTGCATAGGCTCCAAACTGGAATCCGCTCCACTCGATGATTTAGGTATTTTCGATTCATTCGTAGTGGCAAGGAGTCAGTTGATCTGTATACGATGCCATTTAAAATTTACCGACCCGACGCTGGCGACATTGATCCTAAATACAGCTTAGATAGTCGTTTTTTATTCAAAAACCTGGAAAAACTCTTTTCCCCGGGCCCGGTTTCTGCCATTTTCAATACCAAATCATCTCAGTTACTGCCAGTGAGTGTCGATGGCATCGACGCCAAGACAGGCTTTAAGTTCAAAGTGGAGGAGCCTCCTAAAAATGGCGTCCACGAATTCATTAGCACCCCTTGTATTTTTGTATCCGGGCTGGAGCTTGGTAAGCTGCAATTTCCGATGCAGGGATTTAGGGTCTTGGAGAATGGATTACTCGCATGCGACATCCCCAAGGCAGTCGATTTAATCCAGAGACGCGAGGATTTTAGGACCCCAGCCCCTCCCGATAGGGCATTTAAGGCCTTGATTTACTTCAGTGTTGGCAAAGAAATGATTGCAGACATCATTGATATTTCCGATAAAGGCATTCAGTTCGATCTGCGCCTGGGCGCTACCGAGTTGGAGGTCGGAATAATTTGGACCAATTGCACCTTAGAGCGATTGCAGGCGCGTACCGCCAAGTTTGATCTGATTATTCGCAGCATTAGACCCAGCCTACTAGAGGAATCTCGTATTCGGGTGGGATGCGAGCTGCATTTGCCTACACGCTTGAATTTAAATGAGTTTGCTAGCAC
>JBEBBK010000069.1:0-6440 GCA_041158405.1 Pseudomonadota bacterium | reverse complement strand
GCCATGGCGGTGCAATCCTGCCTAAAAAATAGGCAATTTAACTCCTCTTTACGCTTAAATATTTAATATAAACATAGACTTAAGCTAAATTACCCCGTTTGGTAAATTGTCAAAAGTTTGATACACTCGCGCAATGCTTTTGTCTTTTAGTTTCCCCTCCTTTGTCCGATCACTAGCGATTGTTTGTTCGCTGGCGGTTGGCAGCGCTGTTGCCGCTGGCGAGCAAACCAAAGAAGCGCCAACCGAATCGTTCACGCAGGCAGGTAAAGCGTATTTCATTCGTGCCGCAGATAAGCTGGTGGATTCGGTATCAGGTCGCTCTGAGAATTTAATTAATCAGGCCATGGAACTCATTGGTGTGCGGTATCGCTGGAACATGGATATTCCGCAATCAGGCCTCGATGGCAGCGGTTTCGTTGCATACGTTTTCAAGGACAAGCTGAGCTTTTTGATTCCACGCAAATCGTCCCAGATGAGTAAAGTAGGAAAGTCAATTACCCGCGATGATTTACAGCCTGGCGATTTGGTGTTCTTCAACACTATGCGCATGACCTTCTCGCATGTTGGAATTTATGTTGGCGAGAATAAATTCATTCATTCGCCATCCAAAGGCGCCAGCATTCGGGTCGATGACATGACGAGTGTCTATTGGGATAAGCGTTTTGATGGCGCCCGTCGCCTCGATGGTAGCGATGAGTTTTCCGAGCAGGAACGCAAAAACCTCATGAATGAAATGAAGAAGTTTAAAAAACAATCCCAGATGTTTTAAGCGTTAATTGCCGCTTTTATCAGCGTCATTTTTTCTTGAGTGGCAATCTCCCCAGCCAGTATTGCAGCACTTCTCGCCTTAAAGTCAGCCCCGCCCATTTGCTGGAGTTTTGGCTGAATCACGATGTCTGCGCTTTGCAACTCGTAGCTATTAATGCTTTGCTGCATGATGCTAATGGTTTGCTGGAGCACCCCTAATGTGCCGCTTGCATTTTGCTGGCCAGGCTCATTCGAAATAGAAACGGCAATGACTACGGTGGCACCCATTTGTTTGGCGTATTGCACTGGTACTGGCGCGACAAGACCGCCATCGACATACTCTCGCCCCTGAATGGTAGTGGGCTGAAAGACGCCTGGAATACTGCAGGAGGCGCGTACTGCGATGCCGGTATCACCGCGACGAAAGAGTACCCCTTTGCCGGACTGCAAATCGGTTGCAACAACGCCCAACGGTATGCGCATCTGTTCAATGGGCCGGTTTTTCACTTCCCGATTGATCATGGCCTGAAGTGCGTCCCCCTTAATGAGGCCGCCAAATCGACCGGCAAACGGCAGCCCCCAGTCGGCAATTGCTGCCTCATCCAGGGTCAGGGCAATGCGATTGAGGTCGTTCCCGCTCAGGCCTGAGGCATAAAGGGAGGCGATCACACTGCCTGCACTGCTGCCAACCACCAGATTGGGCGAGATACCTTGGGCCTCAAGGGCTTTAATCACGCCGATGTGGGCAAAGCCGCGTGCGGCGCCTGCACCCAGAACCAAGCCAACAACCGGTTTTTTAGGAATAACTGTCGCGCAGGCGCCTAATCCAAGGGCGCTGACCCCCGCCATAGCCGTTGCAAGGCCTAAAAAATGACGCCGATCTAGCTCGGGGGTAGGGGGTGGGTTAAATAATTCCATTTGGCTATTGTAGGCAGCCTCCCCTATAATGACGCAACTAGTGAGCGAATTGTGAGAATTACCTGATGGGTTTCTCCCACACCGCACCCGCTCAGACAAGAATGTCCGACTTAACTCCTGACCCACGAAGTCACCTTGGACGATTGCCTGAAGCAACTAGAGAACACCCCAACCCATGACGGATAGCCCTTTTTATGCCACTCAGGCTTTGACCTGTTAGGCCGAATTTTATGGATGATCACAAAAAACGCGTTATTGAAACAGCCCTCTTGTGCGCGCAAGAGCCTATTACTGCGATGGATCTCACGCGCCTATTTACTGACGACACTAGCCCGGCGGATATTGAAGCGGTGTTGACGGTGATTCAGGAGGACTGGAAAGACAAGGGCATGGAGCTCGTGCATATCGCTACTGGTTGGCGTTTTCAGAGTCGCCTGTCGATGCGCGAGTATTTGGATCGACTTACCCCAGAAAAGCCGCCGCGCTATTCCCGTGCAGTGATGGAAACCTTGGCGATCATTGCTTATCGTCAGCCTGTCACCCGTGGTGAGATTGAAGAGATCCGCGGCGTTGCTGTTAGCAGCAATGTGATGAAACAACTTGAAGACCGTGGCTGGGTTGAGGTCATTGGCCACAAGGAAACGATTGGCCGCCCTGGTCTATATGCGACCACGAAACAATTTCTCGATGATTTGAGTCTGCCTAATTTACAAAGCCTACCGTTACTGGAAGATGCCGCGCCGACTTTTGAATCCCTAGGCCAAGGCGTGATTGAGTTTGATCAAACGGCTACAGTCGAGACAGTAATCACCATGGAAGAGAGCGGTAATCCAGAGGATCGGCAAGACGCCGAGTCGCAGCCCAAGCTAGACAACACACCAAATCATTAATGACCTCTTCCAACGAAACCAATTCAGCAGCACCCAATTTGAATACCCCACCTGTTGGCAGCGACAGCGGTTCAGGTACCACTACTTCAGAGAATAAAAGCGACGCAACAAGCGGTGCGCCCGGTGGCGAGCAGGGCGAACGTCGCCCGCGCCGCTTTGGTAAGCACCCATTTAAGAATCGCAAACCGCGTGGGGATAGACCGCCGCGCCAAGAAGGCGGTGAGCGTACGCCGCACACGCCAGGCGAACAAAAAGTAAAGCCCACATTTGATCCCGCTCAAAGCGATGCCTTATTTGCTTCAGTTGTCTCGGGTGAATTTGATGCGGCCTTGGATGCACCTGAAGCCGCAACAGCCAATCCAGATTTAGCCAACTCCTCGGATGAAATTGCGGTCTCCCACCACGCCGGGGTTGAGCGTAACGCCAATCGCCAGCACGATCATGATGATCTAGACGGCCCCACAGACGATGAAATGAGTAGTTTGCAGTTTACGAACGTGGATGAACTACCGCTCAGTTTGCGCGATGAAGTGTGGTCTGATTTAGATGGCCTAGACGATGACGCTGACGATGAGGACACCGTCAAGCTGCACAAGGTATTGGCCGATGTTGGTATGGGCTCGCGCCGCGAGATGGAAGATTTAATTGTGCAAGGCCGGGTATCGGTCAATGGCATGCCAGCGCACATTGGTCAGCGGGTTGGCCCAACCGACCAAGTACGCATTAACGGCAAGGCAGTGCACCGCAAAATTCAGACCAAGCCACCGCGCGTGATTTTGTATCACAAGCCGTCGGGTGAAATCGTCAGTCAAGCCGATCCCGAAGGCCGTCCTACCGTCTTTGATCGATTGCCCAAGCCGCGCCAAGGGCGCTGGATTGCCGTCGGCAGGCTCGACTTTAATACCGAAGGCTTGTTGTTGTTTACAACTTCGGGCGAACTAGCCAATCGACTGATGCATCCCCGTTACGGTGTTGAGCGCGAATATGCTGTACGCATTTTGGGTGAACTCAGTGATGAGCAGCAGTCGCAGTTAAAGACAGGTATTCAGTTAGACGATGGGCAAGCCCGTTTTCTACGCCTTGCCTCTGGCGGCGGCGATGGTGCAAACCGCTGGTATCACGTGGCCTTAACCGAAGGGCGTAACCGTGAGGTGCGCCGGATGTTCGAGGCAAGTGGCCATACGGTTTCAAGGCTAATTCGCACGCGCTATGGAATCTTTTTGTTGCCCCCGCGCTTACGCCGTGGCAAATGGGAAGAAATCCCACATGAGGGCGTTGCACAGCTGATGAAAGCGGCTGGCCTCAAAGTGCCCCAAGCGACTGAAAAGGGTCGCACCAATCCATCGGGTCGTGGCGATGCCAATCCATCCAGAGGGGACGATTTCCAGCCAGATCCAATGCAAACCTCGGTTTCCTATTGGGGCTCGCGTGAAGCATTAACCATGGCCAATCAGCACCATGGACTGACGCACCAAGGCAAAAATGCAAAACCTGGCGCTGGCGGTCAAGGCCAGGCAGGCCGGGGTCGTAGTCAAGGTCAAGGTCAAGGCGGCCGGGCAGGCGGCCAAGGCCAAGGACAGGGCGCAAGAGGCAAAAAAGTCCATCATGGGCACGCATTTAATCCACAAACCCCTCAAGGGCCAGGGGCTGGTGGACCAAAGCGGGGTGCCCCCAAGGGACGCAAACCCTTCAATAAAGGACCCAGAAAACCCCGAAATCCAAGCGAAAGCTTCTGATTTCACTCAAGATTTAGCGTAATCAGCTATAATCCTTACCGTTGTTACGCTGTTGTAATTTGCAGTGCTGTTTTACCGGCTGATGTTGCGATCAACGTAAGCTGGCCTGTTCTGTAGTTCGGAATATGGGCTTTGAAGCCCATTTTTTTTTGCCATTTTTGCAGTAAGGGGCGTTGTGCGAGAGCAGCAGATTATTTCTGCCGAGTTGGGAAATCTGGGTTACGCGTTAGTCGATATTGAGCGCGAAGCCGGAGGCTTGCTACGTGTAACGATTGAGAACCAAGACTACGAGCGTTTAATTACGGTCGAGGATTGCGAAAAAGTAAGTCACCAGTTGAGTTACTCCTTGCCGGTGGAAAACATTCCGTACGAACGACTGGAGATCTCGTCCCCAGGACTGGATCGCCCTGTGAAAAGCGCAGCTGATTTTGTACGATTTGCGGGTTTTGAAGTTGACCTGAAATTGCGTATTGCAGTTTCTGGTCGTAAGAATTTTCGTGGGGTATTGGAGGGGCTCATCGCTGGAAGCGTTGATTCACCCGATGCCAAGTTTGGTTTGTTGTTTGAGGCGAGCGATGGTGCAGAGTCTCAGTTGGAGTTTTCCCTTGCCGAGGTCGATAAGACTCGGTTGGTCCCTGTCATTGATTTCAAAGGAAGAAAATCATGAGTCGTGAAGTTCTCATGTTGGCTGACGCACTTGCGCGTGAAAAAAACGTTGATCGTGAAATTGTGTTCGAGGCACTCGAGCTTGCGCTCGCATCGGCCACAAAAAAACGCTATGAAGAGGATGTCGATATTCGCGTCGGCATCGACCGCGAGTCCGGCGAGTACGAAAGTTTTCGCCGCTGGTTGGTCGTGCCCAACGAAGCTGGCTTACAAGAACCCGATAAAGAAATCCTGCTGTTTGAAGCTCAAGAGCAATTTCCGGACATGGAAGTCGGTGAGTTCATTGAAGAGCAGATCGAGTCCTTAGCATTTGGCCGCATTGGTGCGCAAGCCGCTAAGCAAGTGATCTTGCAGCGCATTCGCGATGCCGAGCGCGAGCAAATTCTGAACGATTACCTTGAGCGTGGCGAGCTGGTCATGACCGGTACGGTCAAACGCGCTGATAAAAATGGCCTCATCATTGAATCGGGTCGCGTAGAAGCTTTATTGCGCCGTGATCAGATGATTCCAAAAGAAAATTTACGTTCCGGCGATCGGGTACGCGCATACATTTTGAAAGTGGATCGCGAAGTACGCGGCCCCCAAATCGAGCTGTCACGTACCTGCCCAGAATTCTTAATCAAGCTGTTTGAGAATGAAGTGCCTGAGATTGAGCAAGGCTTGCTCGAGCTCAAAGGCGCTGCTCGTGACCCTGGCGTACGCGCCAAGATTGCGGTTGTCACCTATGACAAGCGCATCGATCCAATCGGTACCTGCGTTGGTGTACGTGGAACTCGCGTTACAGCGGTTCGCAATGAAGTCGCTGGCGAAGCAGTTGATATTGTCTTGTGGTCCGAAGATCCTGCGCAATTTGTGATTGGTGCTTTAGCCCCAGCACAAGTCTCATCGATCGTGGTGGATGAAGAACGCCACGCAATGGACGTTGTGGTAGATGAAGAGAATTTGGCCATCGCCATTGGTCGTAGTGGTCAAAACGTACGCTTGGCTAGTGAATTAACGGGCTGGCAGATCAACATCATGACGCCAGAAGAGTCGGCTGATAAGACAGAGAAAGAAGTAACCATCGTTCGCCAAATCTTCATGGATAAGCTCGACGTCGATCAAGAGGTTGCCGATATTTTGATTGAAGAAGGATTTAATACGCTTGAGGAAGTAGCCTACGTCCCGCTGAGTGAAATGCTTGAGATTGATGCATTTGACGAAGATACCGTGAACGAATTGCGGACCCGTGCCCGTGATTCCTTGTTAACGATGGAGTTGGCAAAAGAAGAGCGCGTTGGTGAGGTATCCCAAGATTTACGTTCCCTTGAGGGAATGACGACGGAGTTGATTGCAAAGCTTGCTGACAATCAAGTTCACACCCGTGACGACCTTGCTGAACTGGCTGTTGATGAGCTAGTTGAGGCGACACAAATTGACGAAGAAACAGCGAAAACGCTCATCATGAAAGCGCGCGAACATTGGTTTACTTCATGAGAGGAAG
>JBEBBK010000068.1:0-6463 GCA_041158405.1 Pseudomonadota bacterium | reverse complement strand
AAACGCATTAAAGCCATTCGGCGCAAGTTTGTGACCCAAGTCGGCTTCTTAATTCCGTCGGTGCACATTCGGGATAATCTTCAATTGAGCGCAGAGACCTACCGTATCTTGCTCTACGGCGCAGAAATTGGCCGCGGCCAGTGCTTACCCGATCGCTTGCTGGCAATTCAGCAAAGTGGTACTGAAAAAATTCCGGGCATTGAAGTCAAAGACCCGACCTTTGGCATGCCTGCGGTGTGGATCGAACGCAACATCCGCGATGAAGCGATTGCTAAAGGCTATACCGTGGTTGAGCCTGCTGTGGTCATTACCACTCACCTCGACCACCTGATACACCAACACGCTGCCGAGCTCTTAGGTCGCCAAGAAACACAAGACTTACTCGATCATTTCAAGATGAGCTACCCCAAATTGGTTGAGGATGTGATTCCGAAGATTGTGACCGTAGCCCAGTTGCAACGCACATTACAGCTGTTACTGGAAGAAAGTGTGCCCATCAAAGATTTGCGCACCATTTTAGAGATCTCCAGCGAGTTCGCGGGCAAACTCAATGACCCATTAGAAATCCTGCCGCACATTCGGTATGCACTGCGCCGCACCATTGTTCAAGACACCCTGGGCGATGGCAACAATTACCAGGTTCTCGGAATTCAGCCGGAATTTGAACGCTTAATTGAGCAGTCGATTGGCGCCGGCGCCATTGCGCCCGATGGCCTGATTGAGCCCTCATTGGCCCGCATGTTTGGTGAAGAGGTCATCAAGGGGATTCAGGAAATGGAGAACCAAAACCTGCCCCCCGTGATCGTGAGTGGTACCCGCACCCGTACTACCATCTCCCGAATAGCGCGCCGAGTCTGCCCCCAAGCGATCGTGCTGGCCTTAAGCGAATTGCCGCCCACCTCCAATCTCGCCTTCTTCAAAGTTCTTTGTTCCCAAACGGGCAAAAACCCCTAAAATCACCCTACAAGAGATCTACTCCGGAGTTTAAGCATGGGCCCTCAAAAATTCATCGCAGCCAATACGGCCGAAGCATTAAAGTTGATTCGCACTGAATTGGGTTCGGATGCCATGGTGCTCTCCACGAAAGACACCGACCAAGGTGTCGAGATCATTGCCATTACCTCACAAGACTTAGCCAATTTATCCACCCACTCTGAATCAGCGGAACCCTTTAGTGTGGAAGGTAGCCCTTTTTCAGAGCGGTCCATGGCCCAATCTGGCCTTTCCGATAAATTTGAGAACGCGATTGCCCGCCGTGTGCAGAGTCCCGAGCCAAAGTTGCGCAGCGACATTCCTGTGGGGAGCCTCAGGCGTAACCCAGCTAGAGCGGGTCGACCCATTCGAGCGCCCGGTTCCGAAGCTTTTTTTCCAACCTCATTTAATGATGTTGAGCGCATTCAGCGCAACGACAGTAGCGTGATCAATCCCTCCAATAATGATGCAATATTTAATGCATCTGCCGCCGCAAATGCAAAAGCTACTCAGGATCTTGCAGCACTAAACGCCGCCAGGTTGGCCGCACAGAACGCTGCGCAAGCGCATCGCAATTCCGAAGCAATGTTGCAAAAAGAAGTTGCCTCTAGCGCTCCCAGCGCCCCAAGCGTGCCACCTGTTGCAACCAGTCTAAATGGGTTTGAATCCGCCAATTCACCCAAGGTCGAAAAGCTCTTGACCGAAATCAGCGAAGTCAAATACTTACTCCAGTCCCATGTTGCCAGTAATTTTTGGGGCAGCATTCAGCAGGAAAATAAGCACGTTACCGAAATTGTGAAGCACCTGCTGAACAGCGGCTTTTCGCCAAAGCTGTGCGCTGAAATTGCGCGCAAATTGCCTGACGATCTGAGCGTTCCGGCCCTAATCAAAAATGCCCGTGAGCAAGTTAAGTGCATGATTAAGACGTCCCATGCGTTTGATATTTTTGATCGTGGCGGTGTATTTGCATTTATTGGCCCAACCGGCGTTGGTAAAACCACGACCGTTGCCAAGATTGCAGCGCGCTGCGTATTGCGTTATGGCCGCAATCAAGTTGCCCTCCTCACAACCGACACCTACCGTATTGGCGCCCAGGAGCAACTCAAAACCTTTGCCAAAATCTTGGGCCTATCACTCACCGCCGTTAGAGACAGTGAGGATTTAGCAGCAAAAATTAAGGAGTTTTCTAATCGTAAGATCGTGATTCTGGACACCGCTGGCGTTAGCCAGCGTGATACCTTAATGATTGAACAGTCCCTGCTGCTGCAGCATGGCTCGAATAAAGCACGTCGTATTTTGGTTATGAGCTCGACAACTGATTTACGTACCCAAGAAGAGGTCATTAATCTACACAACCAAGCGATGCTCAATGCCAATGGCGAGAAACTGGATTCAGTAATTATTACCAAAATTGATGAAGCCGCCCATCTCGCTCCAGTGATTGATAGCGTTATTCGCCATGATTTATCGGTGATGTTTGTTTCCAATGGCCAGCGTGTTCCAGAGGATCTCAGCCAGCCGGATATTAATTACTTGAGTCACCGCGCTATGGCCATACGCGCCTTCTCCGAAACATTCTCGATTACAGACGAACAAGTGCCTGCACTGCTTTCAGACCACTTGGGCGACTGGATTCGTAAAGTAAGCCCATGAATACAGCAGCCAGCGTCAGTACCGACCAAGCGGCAGGCTTACGCACTATCTTTGGCGCCGAATTAGCGCGGGTAATTTGCATTGCGAGCACCCTCGACGCCGATTCAACCATTCACCTGGGTCATAGCACTGCGCAGAATGTAAAGCACTTAGGGCACAAAGTACTGCTGATTGATGAGATTGCGCTGTCTGAGCGTAAAACCATGTCCGGTTTTCTATACCCCATTCGCTATGACTTAGGGCAAGTGTTTACCAGCTCCGTCGACCTGCCTAGAAGCATTAAAGCGGTTGAAGAGAATTTTTGGTACGCAACCAGCGTTAAATTGCGTCCAGAGGTAACCCACCGCTTTGCCAAATACCCTCAGTTGGATCAACGCTTAGTCAGCCATGAAATCGATATTGACTACATCATTTTTCCCACGATTGACCCGCAAGCCAACATCGTTTCGTATTACGGCAGCAATATCAAACGCATTCTGGTTACGGCAAGCGACCATGATTCCCTCAAGAAAGCCATGGTCCTGATTCGTCAAATGGCGATTTTGCAAGTCGATGAGCCGCTCTCGATCTTGATCGTCGGCGGAGAAGATGAAGCCGCCGGTTCACAAGCGTTTGAAAAACTCCACACTGCCTCGCTGTCTGCCTTAGAGCAGCCCCTAGAGTTCATTGGGTGGATTAAAGCCTTCACCGCAGAGCGCGTTGAGGTGGATCCGGATGATTTAACCTGGAGTCCGGTAAGCAAAGGCGAGTCACATGAGTTTGTGTTGCCCATGGGATTTTTTAAGGCGATCTCTGCACGCATCACAAGCTAAGTCGCATAAAATGAAGTGCCCCCACAAAATGAGTTGTGATTGAAGCCATCCGCCTACGCCCAGTCGATCGACATTAATCAAGCAATCGAGCAACATTTGCCCCTGGTCAAGCGAATTGCCCATCAAATTTGCTCGCGCCTGCCGCCCAATGTCGAAGTCGATGACCTAATCCAAGAAGGGCTTACTGGTCTTTTGGATGCCCTTAATCGGTATGAACCGCAAGCTAACCTTGCATTTGAGGCTTATGCCCGTACCCGCATTCGGGGCGCCATTTATGATTCCTGCCGAAAAAATGACATTCTCCCTCGCAATCAGCGGGATGACCTTGAGGGGATTGAGAAGGTCACGCGCAAACTGGAGCAAAACTTAGGCCGTCATCCGTCTGAAAAAGAAATCGCGCTGGGCGCTGAAATCACCATCGAGGCTTACCACGCCATCATGGCCAACATGGTGCACCTCATGCCCCTCGATGATTTATCGGATGATCTATTGCCTTCTGACGCCATGGACTCTGATCCAATGCGCGCGGTTGCAATGAGTCAACTCGCTGAACGTATCGCGGTGATCCTAGAGGGATTGCCTGAAAATGAACGCTTGGTATTCGGTCTTCACTATCAGGAAGAACTTTCCTATCGGGAAATTGCGCAGGTGATGAACATTACCCCTGGCCGCATTAGCCAAATTCATACGCAAGGGATGATTCGCATTCGAGCCAAGCTTAAGGCCTAGTATTAAAGCCTAGTGTTAGTTTGTCTAGCCTATTTACAGGCAGCGATAGAGCTTCCGCATATTCTGAATTTTTCCATACTGCGCCTCAGCCGCATCAAACTCGAGATCGTAATTTCCTTTGTTGGCGTGCTGGAACATAATTAAGACCCGATGGGCTTGATCGTGCTTTTGTAAGGTAGCGAGCACCAAGTAGTAACAGGCTTTTTTATGGTCTTGGGGGATGTGCTCCCCTTTCCCATACAAACAGCCTAAGGTATACGCAGCTTGGCGACTCCCTTCTTGGGCCCCTTCTACTAAATACGCAATTCCCTTGAAAATATCCCTCGGAATACCCTGCTCTTCGCCCAGACCAAGTGCATAGATATTGCCGAGATTGCAATAGGCATCGTGCACCTCTTCTTTAACTGCCTTCTCGTAATACTCAATAGCAGTCTTGTAATCCTGTTTAATCTCCCCCATACCGCGCTCGTGCATCAGGCCGACGTTAAAGTGGGCGTAGCCATTACCGAGGCTGCTATTGGAGTTCACCCAAGTAAATAATTTATTGATTTGCTCGGGATCAAGGTGGCCATCAAAGCACATCTTGGTTAGGGCAAATTGGGCTTCTTGATCAAAATCGTTTACCGCGAGCTCAAAGAAAATCTCGAACGCGGCAGCGTACCTGCCCTTTCTGAGGTTGGAGGTTGCAATATCTAAAAGCGAATTGTCAAACTGCATAGTCTACCAATCGAGGGTATGGGTTACTACTGTGGGGTACGGTGCAGCATTCGATGTGGGGCCTGCGTAAATCGAAAAGCACCACAATTGCTGCGCGAGGTCGGATCGACCTCAATACCAATTCGCTTACAGGCACTTATACAGCATGCGCATATTCTGAATCTTGCCAAACTGCAATTCTGCGGCTGTCATCTCTTCGTCGTAGTTTTCTTTGTGGCTATGCACAAAAATATGCAACACTCGCTTTGCTTGATCATGCCCCTGAAGCGCTGCTAACGAGAGATAGTAGAAGGATTTTTTAAGGTCGAGTGGAATAAATTCACCCTTGCCATAGAGCGAGCCCAAGGTATAGGCGCACTGCCGACTTCCCTCTTCGGCCCCCATTGAGAGGTACTTCACCCCCATGTTGACGTCCCTTGGAACTCCCTGCTCCATTCCCAAACCCATGGCAAGGATATTGCCCAAATTGCAGTAAGCATCTTTTACCTCTTCCTTCACTGCTTTTTGGTAGTACTCAACCGCAATCTTGTAATTTTGAGCCACCTTGCCAAGGCCGCGCTCGTGCATCAAGCCCACATTAAAGAGCGCGTAGCCATTGCCTAAGCTGGTATGGCCATTTTGTAACTCGTAGAATTTCTCAATGTGCTCAGGAGAAAGGTTTCCATCAAACACCATTTTGGTCATCAGAAAAACGGCATCGTCATTTTGGTCATTGACCGCAGAGTCATACAAAATGTCAAAGGCAACATCAAACTTGCCTTTTTGCATATTGAGTTGACCTAATTCAATTGCGCCGTAACTCATGGAAATGAACTCCAAAATATAAGATTAGATGATTGCGATTATAGTTTGCCAGCCATACTCATTGGATTGCTGTTTTGTCATAATTGGGGCCAGAAAATCAACACCACGACGCATCTTGATACCAATAATTGATTCGATGGTTGACTCGAGAGCTTTGAATGGCCGTCCTGGTGCTAGCAAACTCATTTAGATTCAAGCGCGTAGGCTGATATAGCTCGCACCCCACCCGAATCCGTGACTCTTCTAAAAGGCTCGGTCTGACATTTCGAATGATGAGATCGAACTTGGCGGTACGCGCCTGCAATCGCTCTAAGGTGCAATTGGTCCAAATGATTCCAACCTCCAGCTCGGTAGCGCCGAGGCGCAAATCAAACTGAATGCCTTTATCAGAAATATCAATAATGTCTGCAATCATTTCCTTGCCGACACTAAAATAAATCAAGGCCTTAAACGCCCTATCGGGAGGGGCTGGGGTCCTAAAATCCTCCCGGCGCTGGATTAAATCAACTGCTTTGGGGATGTCGCATGCCAGTAATCCGTTATCCAATGGCCTTAAACCCTGCATCGGAAATTGCAATTTACCCAGCTCCAGCCCAGATACAAAAATACAAGGGTCGCTGATGAATGCGTGGACTCCATTCATGGGGAGTTCCTCAACCTTGAACTTAAAGCCAGTCTGTGCATCGATGCCATCGACACTCACTGGCAGTAACTGGGACGATTTGGTATTGAAAATGGCAGAAACCGGGCCCGGGGAAAAGAGTTTTTCCAGGTTT
>JBEBBK010000067.1:0-6477 GCA_041158405.1 Pseudomonadota bacterium | reverse complement strand
TGGATACGATTACCTTGTGTTCCGAGTCGGCATTAGCCGCCGCAACCACCCAAGGTAACCTTGACTTCTTTCATTGACATGAACCACTTGCCATCGGCCTTGACAACAGCGTAGACGTTCGATGTTTGACCCATCTTCACACGGGTTGTAACAAACGCGTCGGTGCCAGCTGGAATATAGAACTGGGCCGCAAGTGCGCTGGGGTTTTTCTCAACCAAAATAGCCATTTGCTCAGCCTTCAATGTGCTGGAGATACCAACCGGAACCACGGCGCCATTTTCAGCAATGTCAGGCGCAACTAAAGTCACTGCAGTGGAGCTGTTTGGCTTACCTGCATTGAGGGCCTTGAATACATCATCCAGGCTCTTGCCCTCAAAAGCAGCTTTGTTCCACTCTTGGGCTTGCGCTTCTGTAATTAAACCGGCTGAAGCCATGAGGCCAAAGACCGCGGAATACTTTAAAAGACTACGGCGTTGCTGATTCATAAAAACTCCTTTATTCATCTGTTTCATTACTAATTATTGAAATTACATTAATACATTATTTAACACTGATTCTACCCACTTTTACTTGCCTGTCAGCATCCATTCCACCAATGCTTTGTTATCGGCATCCGATAACTGATCTTGAGCCGGCATGGGAATAGCGCCCCAAGCACCTGCACCACCCTTTTTCACTTTAACCATCAGCTTTTGCACTGCATCGGCCTGGCCCTTGTACTTAGCTGCTACCTGCTCAATCGAAGGGCCAACCAGCTTTGCTGCAGGCGCGTGGCAGGCAGAACAGTTCTCTTTCTTAAAGAGTGCTGCAGGGCCTGTTGGTGCGGCAGCCATGGATACCTTGACGATGCCAACGGCGCCAGGTCCTGGCAGCTTACTGAGCGGTGGCTTGGTCGAATCTGCGCCCAAATAAGGGCCGTACTCACGATTTTGCAGTGTAATATTTTCATGCGCATTGCGGGCGTAATCCGGCAAAGTGGAACCAATTTGCACAAAGGCAACGCAATTGTTCATGCAAGGCTTTGCATTGACGTCAGGTTTGCCACTCACACTCCACAAACCATGTTGCTGGGTCATGCCATTGCGGTTCGGCATCATGGCCTGCGCTTGCTTCATATTGGCATTACTCAGGACAAAGGTATCCGGAACAATCTCACCTAAATACAAAATGTAGGCGACTAATGCATAGGTGTCGTCGTAACTCAGCGAACGCGGCGCATTCCAGGGCATCGCACGATAGATGTAATCCCAAAGGGTGGAGATCGTTGCAACCTTCATTAAGGTCGTTCGCTGTGGCTGCTTGTTGTCGTTTAAAGCAGCTACCCGCCCGGTCTTGATGTCGTCTTTCGTCGTGCCGCCCGCAATGGGCGTAAAGACCTCATTTGACTCACCAAAGGTGCCATGGCAGCTGGCGCACTGTGCTTCCCAGACTGTCTCGCCTTTTTTTACTGAGCCTGACCCATTGGGCAAACCCTTAAAATCAGGGCGAACATCAATATCCCAGGCAGCTACCTCGGCTGGCGTTGCTGCTCTGCCAATCCCAGGAAATTTAGTGGTTCCTGATGCAGCACCTTGTGCATAAGAAATACCAGCGCTTAACATGAGTGCTGCTGCGAGACTTAGACTCGAGCCTAATTTAGCCAACTTGAACATTGCTCACCTCGCCGTTGGAATCCAATTTCCAGGATTGAATTGCGTTGTTGTGATAGATCGAGCGCGTGCCACGAACATCGCGTAGCGCCTTGATAGTGGGTTGAATATAGCCCGTGTCATCCATCGCGCGCGACTGCATGATGGTGGGCGAACCATCCCAAACCCAGTCAATATTGAAACGCGTCACTGCTTTACTCAGCACCGGTGTTTCTAAACGGGCTGTTCTCCAATTGTTACCGCCGTCAAACGACACATCAACGCGCTTGATTTTTCCGCGACCCGACCAAGCCATACCGGTCACGTTATAAAAGCCTTTGTCGAGTAACTGCTGACCACCCGATGGAGTTGTAATAACGGACTTGCACTCCTGAATCGAGCTGTATTGGCGATGTAAACCATTGGGCATCAGATCAATGTAGTGAATCGCTTCGTCTTTGGCGCCGTAAGGCATATCACCCACTTCAAGGCGACGCAGCCACTTCACCCAACTCACGCCTTGCACTCCAGGCACAACCAAACGCAGTGGGAAACCATTTTCAGGGCGCAGCATCTCGCCATTCATGCCCCAAGCCACAATGGCATCCTTAAGTGCACTATCGAGGTTGATGGTGCGGGTCATACCCGAACCGTCGCCACCCTCCGCCAACAAGAACTTCCCTTTTTTCAGGTCGGCGCCGCATTCATCCAGCAAGACAGATAATGGCACTCCAGTGAATTCACAGCACGACAACATACCGTGAGTGTATTGCACGGTTGGCACTGCCACATTGCCCCATTCCAGACCGGTATTGGCACCACACTCAATAAAGTGAATGCGCGATACCGATGGCATGCGCATTAAATCGCTCATGGTAAAAACGCGCTCGCTTTTCACTAGACCGTTCACCATTAAGCGGTGCTTATTGGGATCCAAGTTATACCAACCTTGGTGGTGGCGCTCAAAGTGCAGTCCATTGGGAGTAATCATGCCAAACAGCCCCTGCAGCGGCGTAAAGGAAACTGATGCTGCTGCAACTCGGGTTAAGCCAGGCGATTCGCGGCGGACTAAATTCGACTCATAGATAGAAGGTAAGCCATAAGGCATGGTCGCGACATTCTTACCCAGCGTGGTTTGCCATTCTTGTTTTTCTAAAATAGCCGGATCGCCCGCGCCAGACGCCAATACAGCAGGTGCTGCAGCTAAGCCGGCAGCGCCACCAATCGCAGACATAAAGCCTTTACGCAAAAAACCGCGGCGATTTTCATCGAGGCCATTCTTATTCACATCCGCAACAAATTCATTGGATATGAAATTCTCTGGCGCCTTACGCAGCCGCGTCTGGCCTTTTGGCTTTTCTACGTATTGAATATCTTCTGAATTCAGTTCCAGTTGATTCTTATTCATTGTTTTAAAGACTCACTAAATGATTAATTAAAAATTAGGACTTGATTTTTTCTACAACACGAGCACAAACGCTTTGGCAAATTTCTAAACTAGCCTCATCTTCGATCGCGTAATACACCGTAACGCCCTCTTTACGACGCGCCAATATGCCGGCTCGATGCAGTGCGGTTAGGTGACGCGACACATTTGCCTGACTCGATCCGGCCCGCTCCATCACTGTATTCACCGACTGCTCACCGTCGCACAGAATGAACAGAATTTTTAAACGGGATGGCTCTGACAAAAGGCTAAAAAATTGGGAAACCTTCGAGAAAACCTGTTCCATCTGTGCTGGGCTCAGGTCTTTGGTTTCCGGTGGAACAAGTTTGCTCATTTGTCTATGTTTTGTTACAAATACAGTGTAAATATGCGTTATAGCGTATTAATGCATATTTAACGCCTTAGGCAGGCCCCTGACCATAGTGAATTACCCTAGGTCATATAGTCATGAATACTGCATTTAGGCCCTAAAATCAGGTCGTGCTGGATACCGAAGCTATTTTTCTCTCGTTTAAGTTGGCCCTCTACACCCTGGCGATCATGCTGCCTGTCGGAATTTGGCTAGCGCATCGCCTAGTCCGAATGGGACCAGCAAAGCCCTGGCTTGAGGCCCTTCTCGCCTTGCCACTGGTCTTGCCGCCCACCGTTCTCGGTTATTACCTTCTGGTGGGCTTTGGCGATGTCAGTCTATTTGGGCACCCCCTGGTTTTCTCCTTTGAAGGAATCCTTCTAGCCTCCCTGATTGTGAATTTGCCATTTGCGGTGCAGCCGATTCAGCGCGCTTTGGAGTCGATCAGCCCAGAAATTCGGGAGGCGGCCCAGGTCAGCGGACTATCGCACTGGCAAATTTTTCGTCTCATTGAGCTTCCTTTGGCGTGGCGCGGCGTGACCAGCGCCGCAGTCATGACTTTTGCACACACCTTAGGTGAATTCGGCGTCATCTTGATGGTCGGCGGGGCTATTCCCGGTGAAACCAAAACTGTCTCTATTGCGATTTATGACAAGGTTCAGGGCTTTGATATTGCCGGGGCAGGATTGCTTTCCCTCTTGCTACTCGGAACCTCCTTGATTGCCATTGCCCTGTCGTACGGCGTTTTAGGAAAGCGCAAAGTATGTTGAAGTTGCGCATATACCAAACCATACCAATGCCATTGCAGCTGGATATCGAATGCGCAAATGGCGAACTGCATGCACTAGTAGGGCCATCGGGTAGCGGCAAAACATCAGCACTGCGCACCATCGCTGGTTTACGCAATCCAGCCCATGGTCAGATTGAATGCAATGGTGAAATGTGGTTTAGCGCCGATGAAGGTTCTGGGTTAAAGCCCCTTGCCTTATCGCCAGCGCAGCGTTCCTGCGGACTCTTGTTTCAGCAATATGCCCTCTTTCCCCATTTGTCAGCAATCGACAATGTGCAAATCCCGTTGCAAAATACACGGCATACGCCAGCAGAAAAAAAAGCCATTGCGCAAGATTGGCTGAGTCGTATGGGCATTGGTGAACTGGCACAGCGCATGCCCAATCAACTCTCCGGAGGCCAACAGCAACGCGTTGCTTTAGCACGGGCATTGGCGCGTCAGCCCAAGGTCCTACTCTTAGACGAACCGTTTTCTGCGATTGATACACCAACCCGGCAAGGCCTTTATAAAACTCTAGCGGAATTGCGCCGCGATTTAGATATTCCCATTATTTTGGTAACGCACGATCTACGTGAGGCAGGTTTATTGGCTGATCGCATTACAGTGATTGATCGCGGTATTGGACTGCAAACAGCCAGTCCGCAGAACTTATTTCAAAAACCGCGCAATTCCAGAGTGGCTGAACTGGTCGGCATCAGCAATCTATTCCAAGGGCGATTTAATCAAGGAAAGCTGCATTGGCAGGGCACGGGTATTGCACTCGATGTCGTTGACAAAAATAAAATTCCTGCGGATAGCGTGGTTGCCTGGGTCATTCCGCAAAGCGGCATCAGTGTAGGCAGAACAAAAACAGCGCTCAGTCACACCGCCTCTGTTTCTGAAATCAGCGCGATTGGCCAAATTGCAGTGATTCAATTTGCCATTCCGGCAAGCGATCAAACGGTCATTTGGGAGGCCTCCACCGCCGAAGTACGGCGACTCGAGCTAGGGGTAGGAATTCAGGTTGAGCTGGAGCTCGATGGCAAGCAAATCCACATCATGCCGCTGCGACCCATCAATGATCCACGGCGCTTTACAACGATTGCGCCCAACTAAAGCGCCTGTAAAAACGCTTTACTTGGGTACCTGCCGTTTTATGATTATTTATTCGTATTGATACCTAAGAGCGGATAGGCCGGGCAGAAACGAAAGGCGCCTGTTAACACTGGAACTACACCAATCCAGCCCCAGATGCCAATCGTGCCAGTTGCGGCAAGTGCAATTAAAACTAAGCCTGCGATGATTCGGATGGCGCGATCCATATTGCCTACGTTGCATTTCATGATGAACTCCTCTTTGTAATGAATCGGATTTACTTACGGCAGTAGTGCTTGTATAGCAATGTCATGACATCCACCGCAATCGCGCTGGATAAGGAGTAATAAATTAATTTGCCATCGCGGCGCGTTTCAACCAATTCTTCGTTGCGCAATACCGTCAATTGCTGTGAAAGCGTTGGTTGATGAATATCCAATATGGCCTCAAGCTCACCCACACACTTCTCGCCCTGACTAATTTCACAAAGTAGCAGCATGCGGTCTGGATTCGATAACACCTTCATTAGACGGCAGGCTTCATCGGCCGAAGTGCGCATGCGTTCTAAGTCAATGGTTGCTGGCATAAATTATCTTTCTCGACCTAATTAGCTTATAGGGCGTTTAATGGAATCTTTAAATAGGCCGTGCCATTTCCCTCTGCTTTGGGCATATGGCCTGCACGAATGTTGACCTGAATCGATGGCAAAATTAGAACGGGCATTTCAAGTCCGGCATCGCGTTTGGTTCGCATTGCGACAAACTGCTCTTCCGTAATACCGTGATGCACATGGATATTGGCTTCTTTTTGATCTGCAACAGTGCTCTGATATTCAGGGGCCCTGCCATTGGGCGGGTAGTCATGGCACATATATAGCTTGGTGCTGGGCGGATACTTCAAAATGGATTGGATGGAGCGATATAAATTACTGGTACTGCCGCCAGGAAAATCACAGCGCGCCGTACCAACATCCGGCATGAATAAGGTATCGCCAACAAAGATACTGTCGCCGATTTCGTATGCCATGCACGCAGGCGTATGGCCAGGAACATATAAAGCCTTGAACGATAAATTTCCAAACGCAATCGATTCATCCTCTTTAATGAGAACATCAAACTGCGATCCATCCACCGCCAAGTCATCTAAGTTAAAAACACCCTTAAACACACCCTGCACGGTGGTGATGTGA
>JBEBBK010000066.1:0-6606 GCA_041158405.1 Pseudomonadota bacterium | reverse complement strand
CAATTGCCATCAGCGGCATGGACTGCATAATGCCCAGTGACCCCATCATGCCCGCCATCGACGGCCTTGCCGATTGAATGAAGGGCTTCTCCAGTGCGTCATACACCTTCTTAGCCATAGCGCAGAACTCTAAAAAAGCCTTTGCTTCTGCCGGACTAGAAAAGGCCGCAATGGCATCGGCGCTTTTATGGCGATTGGCAAATAAATCCAGATAGCGATCACCCCAGGTATGCCTTGCTAAGATATCCAATGGGTCGGTTTGAACATGCGATGAGAATGAGGCGCCACAAGCATCAAAGAGCTGCTCAAATACCCAGCGCATCGTAAACACAGTGGGACCTGAGTCAACTAGACCTTCATCACCGGGAGCGCCAACCGCCACTTGGCGAATTTTTCCGCCTACCGTTTGTTCTTTTTCAAGCAGGGTAACGTCAAAGCCGAGATTGGCAAGTTCCAAGCAGGCAGATAGACCGCCAATGCCGCCGCCAACGACGACTACGCGTTCGCTGCTCATAGCCTAGCCATAGCATTTGCCTCGCCAAGTGCCTTCCATTGCGGATGGGGTGAAACGCGTAAACATGGATTCTGAAAAGTAATGTTGACCATAAGCCGCTTTGATAGCGGCCAGATGCGCTCCTTGTTGCGCATAGGCGTTCAGCGCCGTCTCGTTTTCCCAGATCGTAAAGGTGGCTTGCCGCAGATAAGGTGCCTCGCCAAGACCGGCAGTCAACAGTACGCCTTCAGATTGATTAATCGAGACCTCGGCAGGCTGCGCATTTTTCCAAAACGCACTAGCTTTGAGGGGTTTAATGGATGCGCGGGTTAATGAGGCAATGGGTCCGGATGTCGGGGTCTTAGCTGTGATGTCCAATTGGGTATTTGCCCAAGAGCCACGCGTACTGAATGCATTCAGGGTTACTACAAAAAATTCGCGCGAGTGATTTAGATAAGACTGAACCAGACTTGAATGTGCTCGGAATTGCTTGGCGTGCTCTTCGCTATCGAATAAGCAAAATAAGCCTTGTTTGTGGAGGCTGGGTTTGGTGCTAAAGCCTCCCTCAAACCCAGAGCCTAAGACTTTAAAAAATTGCAGCCCTGGAATGTTACGCAGCGCAAAACGACCAATTACATACCGGGATAGACCCCACAGGAATGAACCGGGCGCAATATCGACTAAAACTAATACTGCAGTTTGATTACCCATACCGACGTAATCTAGGAGTCGTTGTCTTCGAGGGCGCTATTCTCAATAATGCCAAAACGACGCATCTTAATATAGAGACCCTGACGGGATAAGCCTAATAATTCTGCGGCAGAAGCACGATTCGACATAGTCAGCTCCAAAGCAGAAATAATGCAAAGCTTTTCGATGATATCGGTTGTCTCTGTCACGATTCCTTTAAGGGGAACTTTACCAACGAGCTCAGTGAGGTGCCGTGCATTTTTTTCGATATTGCTGGGGCTTGGGCCAGGCTGTTTAGCGCGTTTAGAGATGCTGCGGATGCTAAATGCAAAGGCACGGGGATTATGGGAGCGAACATCAACCCCGGATATTTCCGCCTCTAAAGGCGACCCGCCATCATAGCTGGTAATGGTAGTGGCATAGTTCTTAATTACGCCATGCTCACGTAATGTATTTAAGATAATTCTCAAATCAATGGTTGAGCGTCCAAGCCACTGCTCGAGTGACTTGCCAATCACGTATTCTGCTTGTGCAGAATGGGTCATTTGTGAAAATGCCTTATTGGAGGACAGAATTATGCCCTGCAAATTCGTCACCACAAACGCATCACTCGATTCTTCAACTGCTTTTAATACCAAGGCACTTTGCTCGCCATAATTAATAGCGGCAGCATTGACAGAGAATGGATTGAGACTAACGAGATAAACACTTTGCCGACCCTCACGCAGTAAGGCACTTGTAATTTCAATCTCAGTTGCTGAATTCACTAGGTGAACTACGCGGTTTTGCTGCAAATTGCTAATCTTAAAATCCGCAAAATAGTCCTGGATCACCTCTTGATCGGCCTTAGAAAACAAGTCGCCAATAGCCTTTCCAATCAATTTTTTGGGATCACCCAGTAAAGTGCCGGATGCCTTATTAGCTTCCATAATTCGGAGCGTTTGGCTATCGATCAGCAGATAGGCCTGATCAGTAATGTTAAATAACTGCGAGTAACGGTTTTCAATGGCGTTCAGGCGCGCGAAGTCACGCTCGATTTCCTGCTGCGCCTCTACTAGTCGCTGCTGTAAGGTTGAAATATTTCGAAGGTCGCGCCCTATGGCTAAAACGGATTTTTGTTTAGGAAGGCGTACCGTGCTGAATAAAATGGGTAAGGATTTTCCATCTGGCAGGAGTTGATTGATTTGCCGCCATTTTTGAGTGCCTTCCGTCGTATTGGTGTCCATCAAGGCATGCACTTTTGGGTGGCTGTCGATTGCAGTTGTATCCATCCATTTTTTATTCATCAGACCGCTGCTGTCATCAATACCAATTTTTTCAGCATTTACCACATCACGGATAGTTCCGTTGGCGTCGAGAACAAAAACAACATCGGCAGAATAGGCTACTAAAGAGACGGCGGTCTTAATGTCTACTGCGTCTAGATTCTGATTGAAGTTTGCGTTCACAGCCATTTATTAATTTAATTATGTAGAGCTGAAATGGATGAGCGGACTTCAGTTGTAATGTTCAAGATTCGATTGAGCTGATGCAATGCTTCTTCGGGTGTGCTGGATTTAATGTCGGCTTTAATATGCCCAAATGCCATTGCATCCGCATTATAAAGCGATCCCCCTGTAAGCACGATGATTGCAGGGTTGAGTGACTTACTACGGATCGATTGAATGAGTTTGGGTAGCCGATCCAATTGATCGTAATCGGCAATGCTAACCGCAATCGCGGTAAGGGATTTACTAGCAATCGTCGTTTCAATGTAGTGCTGACTTGGCACACTTTCGCTCAATACACTCCATCCGGCCCAGGTAAAGTAATTCGATAAAATCAGCGGCCCTAATGTATGGTAAGAGCCTGGTGAGGCGGTCACTAGAATACTGTGAGGGGTAGAGGGGTTCGTTCGCGTTTCTTGATATAGATGATCTAAGCTGTAGATTAATTTTTGCAAACGCCCCGTAGCAATCGTAACTTCTGCAAAGCTGAGGCTATCACTGGCCCATTGATTGCCGAGTTTACGTGCTATGCGCGGTATTAGCTCCAGCACAATTAAATCAATGCCCATTCCCAAGTTCAATAGTTCGGTGATGTATTGTTCCGTTTTTTGTGGTCCATCGCGCGTAATCAGCGCGACAAACCCATCCGCATGATCTTCAATGATTTGCCAGGTGAGACGTGATGAATGCGGTTTTAATTCAAGCGCGCCGATTTCCAGAACGGTATTGAGTAGACGGTCTTCGATCCAATCCTGTTTGCCCGTTTGATTCACGCGGCCGATTCCTTTGACCATAGCAAGCAACTTGCCAGTGTCTATGGCAGGTGCATCAACAGATGGTTGCTGACCTTCTTTTTTTGCCAAGATAACGGTCTCGATTTATGGTAGGTGTAAATGGAATTTTATTAGTTACAATGTAAAGCAAATCTTACATTTTTGAAAGATTTATTGATAAATAAACACCATATGTAAGGGTAAACCCTAAACTTATAAGGGTAAATACGGTATTTTGTAAATTAAATTAGTCGTAAAGTTTTGTTTACACATTCAATGAAATAAACAAAGCAAAAACGTGAGTAATTTGACTAAACCCCTCTACACACCAGAACAGCGCAAACGGCGCAATGAATCTGTGTGGACCTTGGTACAAGGGATTCTTGCTCCTGTTCAATTTCTCATCTTCCTTATTAGTTTTTCTTTAGTGATCCACTACCTCTTCACAGGTGATGGCTATGCGATTGCCACGGCATCGATCGTGATCAAAACAATTGCCCTGTACCTCATCATGATTACCGGATCGATTTGGGAAAAAGTGGTGTTCGGTAAATACCTGTTTGCAGATGGCTTCTTTTGGGAAGACGTTTTTAGCATGGTGGTACTGGGTCTACATACTGCTTATCTTTACTTTTTATGGAATGGCAGTCTTGATGCGAACGAATTAATTTACTTAGCATTAGCTGCCTACGTTGCTTATCTGATTAATGCAGCCCAGTTCTTATGGAAGCTGAGGGTAGCGCGCTACGAGGGCGTAGGCGAAGAGACGGTTTTGGCAGAAGAGCGAAATGACCGAAATGTCAGCGGAGGAATGGCAACATGAACGCCATTACAACGCCCAATTTAAACAGTGCGCGCGATTCTAGTCGCGATATTCCTATTTTGAAAGAAAAGGGCCAGCGCGAGGTATTTTGTGGCCTCACCGGCATTATCTGGCTGCACCGCAAAATACAAGATGCATTCTTTTTGGTTGTGGGTTCACGTACCTGCGCGCATTTAATTCAGTCTGCTGCCGGCGTTATGATCTTTGCGGAGCCCCGTTTTGCTACCGCCATTATTGATGACCGTGATTTGGCTGGTATCGCTGATGCCAATGACGAGCTGGATAAGGTGGTGACTAAGTTACTTAGCCGTAGGCCCGATATCAAGTTGCTCTTTCTGGTTGGCTCATGCCCATCCGAAGTGATTAAGTTGGATTTAGCCCGTGCCTCAGAGCGCCTAGGTAAGCAGTTTGTTCAGCAATGCCGGATCTTAAGTTACTCCGGAAGCGGCATCGAAACAACCTTTACGCAGGGTGAAGATGCATGTTTAGCTGCCCTCGTGAAAGAGTTACCAAAGACGAGTGAAGCTAGTGGCAGTCCAGTGGATGCCAGTGCTAAGAATCTCGTGGTTGTGGGCTGCTTACCAGACGTTGTAGAAGATCAGTTTCGGCGTGTCTTTAATGAGCTTGGCATTGAGGCGGTTTCGTTCTTTCCGCCACGCCACAGCAGTGACACGGTGACTGTCAATGCCAATACACGCTACTTATTAGCTCAGCCTTTCCTCGCCGAAACAGGCCGTTTATTCGATGAGCGCGGTGCTCAGCGCCTCGATGCGCCGTTCCCATTTGGTGTTGTGGGAACAAGTCATTGGTTGGCGGCTGCTGCTAAAGAATGGGGCATCTCTGACGCCGATTTTGAGCGTGTAACAGCGCCCAGAAAAGCCCGCGCAATATCGGCATTAGCGCGTTACAAGACCATTCTGAATCAGAAGACTATTTCGTTTTTCCCCGATTCGCAGCTGGAAATTCCCTTGGCCCGTTTCTTGCACAACGAGATGGGCATGACTTTGCTGGAAGTGGGCACACCTTATTTGCACCGCCAGCATTTGGCTCAAGAACTCGCACTCTTGCCAGAAGATGTTCGCCTGGTTGAAGGGCAGGACGTTGAAAAGCAATTGGATCGCTGTAGAGCAGATAGTCCCGATATCGTCGTGTGTGGACTTGGCTTGGCTAATCCATTGGAAGCAGAAGGCATCACCACGAAGTGGTCGATTGAGCTGGTCTTTAGTCCAGTACACGGTTACGAGCAAGCAGCGGATTTGGCTGAATTGTTTGCCCGCCCATTGCAACGTCGTATGAAGTTGGCGGCCTAATATGCAACTGACACTCTGGACCTACGAAGGACCACCACACGTCGGTGCAATGCGCATTGCCACTGCACTGAAAGACGTGCATTACGTACTACATTCCCCCCAAGGCGACACCTACGCCGATCTGCTGTTCACGATGATCGAGCGTTCCAAAAAGCGTCCTCCTGTAACGTACACCACTTTCCAGGCGCGCGACTTAGGCGGCGATACCGCCGAGCTTTTTAAGAATGCAACCCGTGAGGCTTATGCACGCTTTAAACCAAATGCAATGATGGTGGGAGCCTCGTGCACGGCAGAGTTGATTCAGGACGATCCTGCCGGCTTAGCAAAGGCCCTCAATTTACCGATCCCCGTGATTCCACTGGAATTACCCTCGTATCAGAAAAAAGAAAATTGGGGCGCTGCTGAAACCTTTTATCAGTTAGTACGTACGCTATCAGCACCAGCTAATAAAGCCCCAGCAGCCAGTTTTGTCGCAGAGCGGGCAGCTGCACGCGCTGCTGGTAAAGCACCAAGCTGCAATATTTTGGGCGCTACCGCACTCGGATTTCGGCACCGCGATGATGTGCAAGAGATTCAGAAGTTGTTAGGTGAGTTGGGTATTGCTGTGAATGTGACGGCGCCCCTCAATGCCAGCGTTGCAGACATGCAGCGCCTCGGTGAGGCAGACTTTAATGTGGTCTTGTACCCAGAAATCGCTGGTGTAGCAGCATCGTGGCTTACACGGACTTTTGGCCAGCCTGCAAGCAAAGTGATTCCAATCGGTGTCAATGCAACAACCGAATTTATCGCTGAAGTAGTCGCCCTTGCAGGACTTGATTCCAGCTTGGTGGAACGTTACCAAAATAGCCGCGCACAGTGGTATGCCAAATCAGTGGACTCAACCTACCTAACCGGTAAGCGGGTCTTCATTTTTGGTGATGCTACCCACGTGATTGCCGCCGCCCGTGTTGCTAGTCAAGAAATTGGCTTTGAGGTAGTGGGCTTAGGTACCTACAGTCGTGAGTTTGCCCGCGATGTGCGCGAGGCTGCA
>JBEBBK010000065.1:0-6619 GCA_041158405.1 Pseudomonadota bacterium | reverse complement strand
TCAGATAAAATCCTTTCATCGCCGAGTTAAGACAACTTGCGGGGCGATTAAAAATTCTGCTAAAGCGTCGCCGTTGTGGTTCCTGGCACGTCGAGTTGTCCTACTGATCGTGTTTATTTTTTAAAGGAAAAACGCAATGGCAAATGATTACTTCTTCACCTCAGAATCCGTTTCTGAAGGCCACCCCGATAAAGTTGCTGACCAAATCTCAGATGCGATTTTGGATGCCATTTTGGCCCAAGATCCAAAGGCCCGAGTTGCGGCAGAAACGCTTTGCAACACCGGTTTAGTCGTGCTTGCGGGTGAGATTACAACCCACGCTAACGTCGATTACATCCAAGTAGCGCGCAATACTTTGCGTGAAATCGGCTATGACAATACGGCGTATGGTATCGACTACAAAGGCTGCGCAGTCTTAGTGGCCTACGACAAGCAGAGTCCAGATATTGCACAGGGCGTAGACAAAGCGCATGACGATGGTTTGGACCAAGGCGCTGGTGACCAGGGCCTCATGTTTGGTTATGCCTGCGATGAAACGGCAGAGCTCATGCCCCTGCCCATTCACTTGTCGCACCGTTTGGTCGAGCGCCAGTCGCAGCTGCGTCGCGATGGTCGCTTAACGTGGTTGCGCCCGGATGCAAAGTCCCAAGTGACGCTACGTTATGTCAACGGCAAGCCCGATTCGATCGATACAGTGGTTTTGTCAACGCAGCACGATGAAGATATTTCCCTCGAGAAATTACGGGAAGCAGTGATTGAAGAAATCATTAAACCCGTCTTGCCAGCCCATCTCATCAAGGGCGACATTAAGTACTTAGTGAACCCGACGGGACGCTTTGTCATTGGTGGACCGCAGGGCGACTGCGGATTAACCGGTCGGAAAATCATTGTGGACACCTACGGCGGCGCAGCGCCCCACGGCGGTGGCGCATTCTCGGGCAAGGATCCGTCGAAAGTAGACCGCTCTGCTGCCTATGCTGGTCGTTACGTAGCAAAAAATGTCGTGGCTGCTGGCTTGGCAACGCGTTGCTTGATTCAGATCTCCTATGCAATTGGTGTGGCGAGACCCACATCCGTGATGGTCAGCACCTTTGGCACCGGCAAGATTTCCGATGAAAAGATTGCCGCATTAGTTGCAGAACATTTTGATTTGCGTCCAAAGGGCATTGTCAAAATGCTGGACTTATTGCGTCCGATTTACCGTAAAACTGCCGCTTATGGCCACTTTGGACGTGAAGAGCCGGAATTTACCTGGGAGCAGTGCGATAAGGCGCCAGCCTTGCGTGCAGCAGCAGGCCTCTGAGGGCTTTAAACCCCTAGGAAGCAGTTGTTAGGCTGTATGTGGCGAAATTGATTACAATTTCGCCATACTCTCAAGGAGCGTTGCAAGGAACATTGCGAACCAATGATTCCCCAGGCTTGAGGGGGCAAGATCCGAAAAGGAATTTGCTTTTTGCAACTGCGCTCGCTAACCCATGGCTCAATGGTTGGCGAGTTTTCTTGCCCCAGCATTGATCCGTCCTTAGCTGGAGCATGAATGAATACCGCATCTGATTTCAACTTAAATGATTTTGTAGCAAAACATTGCGCAATTGCTGACATCACCTTGGCTGATTTTGGCCGCAAAGAAATTGCCATTGCCGAAACCGAAATGCCTGGATTGGTTGCGATTCGCGATGAATTCGCCGCAACGCAGCCACTGCGCGGAGCCCGCATTACAGGCTCACTGCACATGACCATTCAAACGGCAGTACTGATTGAGACACTCGAAGCATTGGGCGCCAAAGTACAGTGGGCATCGTGCAATATTTTTTCAACCCAGGATCATGCGGCTGCAGCGATTGCTGCAAACGGTACCCCAGTATTCGCGATTAAGGGCGAGACCTTAGAGCAGTATTGGGATTACACGCACCGTATTTTTGAGTGGGCAGATGGCGGCTTCACCAACATGATTTTGGATGACGGTGGTGATGCAACATTGCTATTGCATTTGGGTACGAAGGCAGAAAAAGACCAGGCGGTCTTGAGCAACCCCAGCAGCGAAGAAGAAACCATTTTGTTTTCAACCATCAAAAGCAAGTTAGCGATTGATCCAAGCTGGTATTCCACACGCCTCGCCAAGGTTGAGGGCGTTACTGAAGAGACAACAACCGGCGTGCATCGCCTGTACCAAATGTTTGCTAAGGGTGAATTGGCTTTCCCTGCAATTAACGTGAACGATTCGGTTACCAAGAGCAAGTTTGATAACTTGTATGGCTGCCGCGAGTCTTTGGTGGATGCGATTAAGCGCGCTACCGATGTCATGATCGCTGGAAAAGTTGCCGTGGTTGCTGGTTATGGTGACGTAGGCAAGGGTTCAGCACAAGCCCTGCGCGCCCTGTCTGCTCAGGTTTGGGTAACAGAAGTCGATCCGATTTGCGCATTGCAGGCAGCAATGGAAGGCTACCGCGTTGTCACGATGGACTACGCAGCCGACAAAGCCGATATTTTTGTATCGGCAACCGGCAATTACCACGTGATTACGCATGACCACATGGCGCGCATGAAAGATCAAGCCATTGTTTGCAATATCGGTCACTTTGATAATGAAATTGACATTGCAGGCGTTGAAAAATACCGCTGGGAAGAAATTAAGCCCCAAGTCGATCACGTGATTTTCCCCGCTATGAATGGCATGCCTGAAAAGCGCATCATCATTTTGGCTAAGGGCCGTTTGGTTAACTTGGGTTGCGGAACTGGCCACCCATCCTATGTGATGAGCTCCTCGTTTGCGAACCAAGTGATCGCGCAAATTGAGTTGTGGGGCGCAGTAGGTACGAAGAAATACCCAGTCGGCGTCTATACCTTGCCGAAGCACTTGGATGAAAAAGTAGCGCGCTTGCAGCTCAAGAAATTGAATGCGCAGCTAACTGAGCTGAGCGATCAGCAGGCCAGCTACATTGGGGTAACTAAGCAAGGCCCGTACAAGCCAGAGCATTACCGTTATTAATCGCAGCTGTTCTAAATAGGTCAAATGCAATGGAACTGAGCGTCGAATTTTTTCCGCCTAAAACACCCGAGGGAGAAAATAAACTCCGCGTGGTGCGTGAACGCTTTAGTGAATCACTGAAGCCAGCGTTCTATTCCGTTACATTTGGCGCTGGCGGCTCAACCCAGTCTGGTACCTTGCAGGTGGTTAGCGAGATTCATGCAGCAGGGGAGTCTGTGGCGCCTCATTTATCCTGCGTTGGCAGTTCGCGCGACAGTGTGCGCGTGATGCTGCATCAGTATCGTGATTTAGGGATTCGCCGCATTGTTGCATTGCGTGGCGATTTGCCATCAGGCATGGGTCAATATGGCGAGTTCTCGCATGCCAATCAATTGGTCGAGTTCATTCGGTCAGAGACGGGTGATTGGTTTCATATTGATGTAGCAGCTTACCCAGAGACCCATCCACAGGCCAAGTCGCCGGCGTCGGACCTGCAGTTTTTTGTAGAAAAGATGAAGGCGGGTGCAAATTCAGCCGTAACGCAATACTTCTTTAATTCCGATGCGTACTTTCGCTTTGTAGAAGACGCATATGACTTGGGTGTTACCCAGCCGATTATTGCGGGGATTATGCCGATTACCAATTGCAGTCAGTTATTGCGCTTTTCGGATGCGTGTGGCGCCGAAGTGCCACGGTGGATTCGCTTGCGCTTGCAGTCCTTTGGCGACGATACGGCATCCATCAAGTCCTTTGGCGAGGACGTCGTAACCGATTTATGTGATCAGCTCCTGGTTACAGGCGCGCCTGGTTTGCATTTTTATTCGCTGAACCAAGCCGATGCTGTGTTAGCAATTGCCGAGAACTTAAACCTCGGCTCAAACTAGTCACATTTAAAGCGCAACCCAGATTCGGTCAGCATTGCATCGAGTGGCTCATCATGGGCCTCTACTTGCCATTGATTTACGTTTAATTGCTGCCAGTCATACCCAACCCCAATGCAGGCCATGTTTGGCTTGGTGGCGCGTAAGCGGGCCAGTGTTCGGTCAAAATAGCCGCCGCCATAGCCAAGACGCCAATAGTGCATTTGCAGGGAGTTTTTGTGGGTATTAACTGCCCAAGACCACCCCACGCATGGGATCAAAATGCAGTCCGGCTCAATTGTTTTAATGTTGGGGTCATCTGTATTCGGTTCTGAAATCCCATGTTGCTGGGTTACCAACACATCTCCATCCTGCCAGGTATAAAAATCAAGCTGCTTATCAACGCGCATCACGGGTAAGGCCAACTGCCTGCCGTTCTTTACTTTAGCCCAGCTGATTAAGCATTGGCGTAAATCAATTTCCTGCTGAATCGGCCAGTAAAGCGCAATCGATTCAATGGATTTCAGCTCTGCTGTGAGTGCACGGTCTAATGTTGCTACCACTGCCTGGCTCACAGAAGAGGTGTTAGGGCCCTGCACGTACGCAGTGCGTTCACGTAACAGTCGACTTCGAAGAATCTTTAAATCAGCGTTCAGCATACGAAATAGTATCAAGCAAGCGTGCTGTGAATGAAAAAACAAATAAAAGTTAGACTATAGGGATGACGCCATTTATTCGCACGGATCGACTTTTTACAGCACCGCCTCTGATACAGGCTTTCAGATGGATGCTAACAGCCATTCTGATCTGTTGCGCACTCTTTCTTGCTCAGGGATATGCTCTGGCAAAAAAACCTACGAAACCAGCCAATACCTCACTGGAATTGACCGAGGCAGACAGAACATTTATTGAGCTACGGGAGGCTGCCCGCAAAAATGATGCTGCGCGCGCCCAACAACTTGCTGCCAGTTTGCCTAATTACATCATGGGTGATTACGTCGAGTATTTCAAGATCAAGCCCCAGCTGTTTGATGCCGGTGGTATAGCGCGTGCCGAGACAACGGCAGACAGCCAGGTGTTGGGATTTTTGAGTAAGTATGAGGGTACTGCCTTGGCAGATCGCATGCGCAATGACTGGTTGCTGGTACTGGGCAAGCGCAAAGACTGGCGTGCGTTTGATGTGGAATACCCTAAATTTGCATTGGACGATGACACCTCAGTGAAATGCTATGCCCTGCAATCGCGTTTGGCCCAAGGCGAAATAGCGGCAAAGACGGCGCACGATGCACGACTCGTCATGTTAGATCCCAAGTTTTATGGTCAGGGGTGTCAGGAATTGGTTCCGTTGTTGCTAAATGCCGGAGCCATTACGCCAGCCGAAGCAAAGGCCTATGGGCGCAGCGCTGCCGAAATGGGGCTAGAGACTATGGGTCGCAAAATGGCGGGGGACGATCCCATTGGCGAGGTAGTGAAGGCAGCAAGGGCCGACCCAGTAAAAGCCTATCGGGACTTTTCGCAAAGTGCAGCGCGGTACAGCAAAGAAAACCAAGCCGCAGGGTGGGGCGTAATCGGCCAGTTTTTGGCTAAGCGCCAAGACCTCAAGGCAGATGATGTCTATCGGACACAACACGACTTGGGCTTTAGTGAATTGCTCTCGATCGAGAGTCAAGAATGGAAAGTGCGAGCAGCATTGCGAGCGCAGGACTGGCCTTTAGTGCGGGATGCCATTGAGACCATGAATTCTGCGTTACGGCAGAAAGACCCTGCGTGGACCTATTGGTATGGACGGGCACTAGAAGCCACGGGTCAAAGCGCCAAAGGGAAAGAGCAGTATGAGTTGATTCATGAGCAATTCAATTTCTATGGGCAATTGGCGCGCGAAGAGCTTGGCAAGAAAACCCAAATTCCTACGCGAGTTCGGGTAACGGATCAAGAGATCAAACCCATGGCAGAGCGTAAAGGATTTATTCGTGGCGAGCGTTTCTACGCGATGAATTTACGCTTTGAGGGCAACCGCGAATGGAATTGGGAATTGCGTGGCATGAGCGATAAAGAGCTTTTGGCTGCTGCCGAATACGCAAAACGAATCCAGCTCTATGATCGGACCGTCAACACGGCAGATCGAACGAAAGCAGAACATGATTTCACCTTGCGCTTTCCAACACCCTACCGCGAGGAGCTAACTCCCATCGCCCGCCAAATTGATCTCAATTTGGCGTGGGCTTATGGATTGATTCGACAGGAGTCGCGCTTTATTATGAATGCCACCTCTTCCGTAGGCGCATCGGGTTTGATGCAAGTCATGCCGAATACGGCGAAGTACGTTGCTAAGAAAATTGGCATGACCTCGTATACGCAGGAAAAGCTAAAAGATACCAATACCAACTTAACCTTAGGAAGCAATTACCTCAATATGGTGCTGATGGATTTGGATGGATCATGGGTGTTAGCATCGGCTGCCTACAATGCAGGCCCATCCCGTTCTAAGTTATGGCGCGAGCGCTTAAACGCTCCCGTTGAGGGCGCGATTTTTGCAGAGACCATACCGTTTCATGAAACCAGAACCTACGTTAAAAACGTATTATCTAATGCAAGTTATTACTCGGGTGTGATGACTGGCCAAACCATTTCTTTAAAACAGCGCCTTGGAACCATTGCCCCCAAGGCTGCAATACAAAGTGAGTTGCCATGAAATACGACGTACTAGTCATTGGTGGTAATGGATTCGTAGGTGGCGTCTTAGTACGCAGACTGCAGCGCGAGGGTTATTCGGTCTTATTGCCAACGCGCC
>JBEBBK010000064.1:0-6628 GCA_041158405.1 Pseudomonadota bacterium | reverse complement strand
TAAGCTTCTGCCATATAGCTGGCCCCACCTTCTTGGCGGCAAGTAATAAAGCGTAATTTGGAATTGTGATCAACTAGACCGTCGAGTAGTGGTAAAAAGCTTTCACCAGGAACGCCAAAAGCAAATTCAACTCCTTGGCGGACTAGGGCGTTGGCCAAGATCTGCCCGCCATGCTTTAGGGTTGAAACATGATTCATCTATATTCCTTAAAAGATTGGTACGGTGAAATCATAAGTTAAATAATAAGCCTGAATATAGGCTGTTTTGACGCGAACACCCCTGATTTCCTCTGGGGCGTTGCTGAAACCCTTGTTCTAATTACAGAGTACATGACCTTAGAGCCTGGAGATGTTGTTATTACAGGTACACCGGCGGGCGTAGGACATGCAAAGATTCCCCCTGTATTTATGAAGCCTAGTGATATCTGTGAGGTAAGAATCGAGAGCATCGGAGTATTACGTAATCCGATTTAGGACGCAAGATAGCCTAGCTTGAATTACTGGCAGTATCGAATAGTTATGTATAGTTAGATTAGATTTAAATAAAAACAATTTTAGGTAATGTATGGAAAAGAATATTCAACCCATTCGCGTCGCTATAGCTGGTTTAGGGGCTATTGGAAAATCATTGGCAATTCGTCTGGCTGCAGGGGTTGTCCCTGGGGTTGTGTTAACTGCTGTATCGGCAAAGAATCATGAAAAAGCCAAGGAATTTGTTAATACATTGGCACATCCAGTCAAAGTACTGTCGATATCGGACCTTGAGCCCGAAGCAGATGTGGTTGTGGAGTGCGCTCCGGCTGAGTTTTTAGGGGATATCATTGCCCCATTTTTGCAAGCGAAGAAAAAAGCCATTGTGCTATCGGTTGGGGCAATACTATTTAGGCCCGATTTGATTGAGCTTGCAAAAGAAACCGGCGGAACTATTATGGTTCCAACAGGGGCCTTGCTTGGCTTGGATGCTGTTATTGCGGCCGCAGAAGGTGAGATTTTCTCGGTAAAAATGGTGACCAATAAGCCGCCCCTCGGACTAAAGGGAGCGCCCCATTTAATTGAAAACAATATCTCAGTGGATGGCCTTACTGAGCCACTTAAAGTTTTCTCCGGAAATGCAAAAGAGGCTGCCAAGGGATTCCCGGCTAATTTAAATGTAGTGGTGGCGCTTGCGTTGGCTGGCATTGGCCCTGAAAAGACCCAGCTTGAAATATGGGCAGATCCAACGGTGGTGCGCAATACGCACACCATTACCGTTGATTCTGATTCTGCAAAATTTTCGATGAAGATGGAAAACATTCCATCTGAAAACCCGAAAACAGGACGAATCGTTGCGCAAAGTGTGGTGGCTATGCTTAGAAAAATGCAGGCAACCTTACAAATTGGAACTTAATTATTTATCAGGGAATGCATCATGGCTTTTACAGCTGAAAAAAAAGAAGAAATTCGACTGCGCTATCTGGAGGTGGACACCTCAAACGTAGCCGATGTGTTGGATAGTATGAATCTCTTGCAGCAGGGGCTTGCAGCAGATTTCGGCCCTTATCCTGAAACGTGTAAACGAATGGCTGGCTGGGCCTACACCATACGCGGGCAAATGACGCCGTACCCTCAGGGCGGTGATGCGGATAAGATGGCTGCATGCCAAGGACTATCGCCGGGCGAGATCAGCGTTTGGAGTGGAAACGGCGAGGGTATTTGTTATTTTGGCGAATTGATTGCGCTTGGCATGAAGGAAAGAGGCTGTACCGGAGCTTTGTTGGATGGCGGCATACGCGATGTGCGCTGGATTGGAGAGCACGCGTTCCCTGTGTTTGCACGGTATCGAACGCCCGTTCAATCGATTGGGCGCTGGAAAGTCAATGCGTGTCAGATTCCTGTGTATATGCGTGGGCATGACGGAGGAAATGTCATCGTACGCCCTGGCGATTTTATTTTATGTGACGATGATGGCGCCATCGTAATTCCAACAGAGCATGTTGAGGCTGTCTTGATTGAGTCTGAGCGATTAACTCTAGTTGAAAAAAATATTCGGATTGAACTAGCAAATGGACTTAGTCTTGGAGATGCGTTGAAGAAGTATGGCCACGTGTGATTTTTTATTGTGTTTTTAAATGCTAAACGGGGGATTTCATGTTGAAGAGTAAGCAGAGAATTATCTTAGCTGGAGCACTTACAGTATTGGCCTCTTTTGGTTTTAGCGCCAATGCACAACCCAATTGGCCTAATGGACAGACAGTGCGGGTGATTGTGCCTTTTCCAGGCGGCGCCAGCACCCTTGATTCGGTAGTGAGGACAGTAACGCCAGATGTATCGAAGTTTTTAGCAGCGCCGGTAATTGTTGATAACCGACCCGGGGCTGGAACAGTCATTGGTGTTGATGCCACAGCAAAAGCAACGGACAACTTAACCTTTGGTGCCGTTGCAAATAGTTTTACGGTAAATCAATCGCTGGTGAAGAATCTTCCCTACAACACAACCAAAGACCTTGAGCCAGTCATATTAATGGCCAGAACTGCCAATGTACTTGCGGTTAAGTCAAGTCTACCTGTGAATAATCTCGCTGAGCTAGTTGCGTACGCGAAAAAGAATCCTGGGAAGTTATCCTACGCATCCTTTGGTAATGGTACTACCCCCCATTTTGCGGGTGAGATGCTGAAATCGATGGCCGGCTTTTATGCTGTTCATATTCCGTATCGTGGACAGGGCCCGGCTCTGAATGATTTGGTTGCTGGAAATGTGGACTTTATGTTTGGTAATTTGCCCGATTTTTTGCCATTCATCAAAGCTGGAAGAATCAAGGCCATTGGTACAACGTACCTGACGCGTGCACCCCTTGCTCCCGAAATTCCAACCATTGCAGAGCAGGGCTATCCCACATTTGAAACCGATTCTTGGTATGGAATAGTGGCTCCTGCTAGCACGTCTAAGGCCGCTATTGAGAGAATGAATCAAGTGATCAACCGAACCTTGCAAGAACCTAGCGTTAAAAAGAACCTGGGTGATCGAGGCATTGAGATCATTGGTGGAACCCCAGCAAAGTTCAAAGAGCATATTCAGTCTGAGATTACAAAGTATGAGCGCATCGTGAAATCGTCAAACATGCAGGTTGATTGATTTTGGGGCAGTCACTATGTATCCTCTAGCCCATTTTGCTGCTGGCGGTTATTCGTATCTCCCAAGCGTTTTTCAATACTCCGCTGGCGTTGCATCGGAACCCGGATTTAGACTAGAGCAGGCACGATTTAAGTCCCCGGTTCCGATACAAAATGCATTTGAGATTGTAGAGCGCCACCTTACTAAGATAGGCAGGCCATTTACCTCCTTTGCGCATTGTGAATTGCGATCCCCAGGTCAATTTGATGACAATGGCTTTATTGAGTTCAATAAAAGATACGTAAGTACTTTGCAAAAATGGGGAATCTATCAATCACAAAATGAAGGTAAACCAGCCGTTAATCCGGTTGCAAGAACAAATGTATGCCCGGAATTTTTTGGCCCTCAAGAAATTTCCATGCTTGCCTTCACCTATACAGTGCCATGTGCAATTGAATCAAATGCAAATTTTGTAATATCTGGGGCGGGGGATGCTCGGCCTGGATCAGAGCCATACAAGGATCGGATTATTGCTTTCGGCGATTACTCCCAATCCGGCCTGCAGTTAAAAGTTGAGTTTGTAATACAAGAGATGGAAAAAAGGCTAAAGAGCCTTGGTTTTACTTGGAACGATGTGGCCTGCACGCAGGCCTATTCGGTTCACAATATCGGTGGACTAGTAGAACGCTTACTTGCCAGTCAGGGCTTCATGCGAAATGGACTTAGCTGGCATTTTGCTAGGCCGCCCGTCATGGGGCTTGATTTTGAGATGGATTTGCGCGGTGCAGTGAATCAAGTTTATATATAAATGATTGCGCTCATATCACCATGAAGGCAATTCTTAAGCCTTGAACCCAATTATTACCAATCGCCTTGCAGTCATACCTGTCTTAGCTGGGCTTGGCATCGGCTGCCTATTGGTTATTTGGCCTTTTTTAACCTCATTGGCTTGGGCTGTTATTTTAGTAACAAGTATCTGGCGCATTCTTTGGGCCTGTTCTGCTTGCGGTGACATACCACCTCATTCTGGAGTGGACCGCAGACACAAACAAATAAAGTAGCAGTATTGCCTAATTATTTGTTGCCAGTACACGTCGTAAAAAATGCCCGATATCAATCACCTCAATCGGGTGCAAAGAATGCTCCATTGGATAGTTTTTCCATTGCACGTCATAGCCATTCGCTTGCAATAGATCCCGCGAGCGTTCGCTGCGCTCTGGAACAATTACTGCATCCCAGTCGCCGTGCGCTAAAAAGATGGGGGTATCTTGATTGGCTGAATTGCGCTCAGCCACTAAGGTTGATGCCAACGGCAGATAGCCGGAAAGCGCCATAATGCCGGCCAAGCGCTGCGGAAAACGCAGGCCCGCATGCAGTACCATCGCACAGCCTTGGGAAAAGCCAGCCAAAACAATCTGCTGGTAAGCAATGCCACGGCTCGCCTCCCGCTCGATGAGTGCATTAATGGCCTTGGCCGAATTTTGAATGCCCTTTGCATCTTCGGGGTCGCTATCGCTTCTGCCGATGATGTCATACCAGGCGGGCATGACGTAGCCGCCGTTGACCGTGACAGGCATGCTGGGAGCGCTTGGAAACACAAAACGGATTCCGGGAAGGCCTGTTAAGTCCAATTGGGGGACGAGGGAGGCAAAGTCATTGCCATCTGCGCCAAGGCCATGGAGCCAAATGATGGCGGCAGTTGGATTGTCGGAGGTTTGAATCTCAATGCAGGGCAGGTGTTCCATGGGCGCTTTGCTAAGAAAGTGAAAACCGTATTTTAAGTCGAGTATGCTGATAGCAACTCAACTCACTGGATCGGCTCCTTTTTATGACTATTTCCATGTACCAGGCCAGCGCGCCGCGCCTCATTAACAGCATGCGTAATTTATCCACCATATTGGATAAAACCCAAGCGTACATCGATGCTAAGAAAATTGATCCTGCAGCGCTACTGCAATTTAGACTCTTTCCGGACATGCTCAATTTGACTCGGCAGATTCAAATTGCCAGTGATACCGCTAAGGGAGTTGTTGCTCGTTTGGCCGGAGTCGACATCCCAACGTATGAAGACAATGAAACGAGCGTAGCGGAACTGCAGGCACGGATTGCAAAAACTATCGCCTTCATCGAGGGCTTCACGCCAGCCCAGATTGACGGAACGGAAGACAAGGCCATTGTGACAAAGCGGGGCGATAAAGAGACCCATTACACCGGCATGCAGTTTTTACTGGGCCATGCCATTCCGAATGTGTACTTTCATGTGTCAATTGCGTTTGCTATTTTGCGTCATAACGGCGTTGAGATTGGTAAACGGGATTACTTGGGTAAGCCGTAATCACATCCTTTTGAAGTAATGCTCAAGCGTATCTACCGTTTTCTCTCTAGTCAGCATACTGCCGCCCTTGGTTTTGTGCGTAACGACGGCGGCAGACTGGCTGCAGGATTCCAGGGCGGTGCTGGGGATTGTGTCGTGAGGGCCATTGCCATCGCTGCTGAACGACCTTATCTTGAGGTCTATGAGGCCATGCGCAATGCCAATGCACACTATGCTGAGCACCGCAGTACTCGGCTGGCTAAACAGATTGCAGTACGGGGTTCAAGCCCGCGCAACGGCAACCACCGCTCCGTCTTTCATGATTACATTTTGAGCTTAGGGTTTGAGTGGGTACCAACGATGGCGGTGGGGCAGGGTTGCCAGGTGCATATGCGCTCTACTGAAATCCCTGCTGGCAGACTGATTGTGAAGGTATCCAAACACCTCAGCGCGGTAATTGATGGGGTAATTCACGATACGCATAACCCAGCACGCGGCGGTACGCGCTGCGTGTATGGCTACTACATTCAGAAACGATAACTGCTCGCTGCTTTTGCGGCGCGCGCCTCTTCTTTCGCTTCTTTGCGGAAGTCCCAGGGTGGTACCGGATTAGGATCGGCCCACAACCCCCGTTGCTTTAATCGCGCATCCTTCTCGGCGTTTGCATAGCGTAGCGCTTCTTCCTTGGGTTGCTCTTTGGCGTAGTGCTTATAAAACCACGCATAGCCATCCTGAATCATGCTTTGATTAATGTCGACGCCACCAATGTAAATCACACCGAGGTGACGCCCATACTGGTCTTTTTTACGCAGATCCACTTCCACATCCTGTTTAAAAATGCGACTGGCTAAGTGATCGCGTGCCTTTGTACCAAAGGCTTGTTTCTTTTCGGGGGTGTCAATCCCAACTAAGCGAATTTTGAGCTGCTGTTTGTCTTCTGTCAGCAGGGTAATGGTATCGCCATCGCTGATGGCAACAACCAGGCCAGGGGTTAGCGGACCAGCATTGATCGCGGTCGAGGCGAATAAAACAAGGCTAATGAGCAGGGTGCGCATGGCATTCATCCGATTATTGTTACATTTTTGATGATTATTGCCGAATTTTTATGTGTAATTTACTAAATTAAACATGCCTGTATTCGAAAGCGCCCTAAATTGGGTGACAATCGCAGGTGTTGTATTTCTTTTGATTTTTTGCTGAGCGAGTTTTTATGCCTTCTTATTGG
>JBEBBK010000063.1:0-6651 GCA_041158405.1 Pseudomonadota bacterium | reverse complement strand
TTTGAAAGACACTGCATTTATGAATGATGTTCACCTGCCAACCGATTGGACTAAACCCAAACAACAGGGCGACTTACTGCAAATAGCAAAGTCGATACTGCTTGAGCCCAGCGGCCTTACGGAATCGGATTTGCATGACACTTTTGGGGTGATGTATACCCATCGCTTGGATGATGCCGATGTGTACTTTCAGCACACACGCAATGAAAGCTGGAGCCTGGAAGAAGGCATCGTCAAATCCGGTAGCTTCAGCATTGACCAGGGCGTTGGTGTGCGCGCAATTTACGGTGACAAAACCGCGTTTGCCTATTCGGATGAAATCAATCTACCTGCTCTACTCAAATCAGCTAAAGCAACTCGGGTAATCGGCCCATCCGGTGGCAAGCAGGCTCTTACTAGAATCGTGTCGACTCCGATTGCCAACACCTTGTACTCTGGATTAAATCCACTCGACTCCTTAGGTCCAACAGACAAGATCGCCTTACTTGAAGCAATTGAGCGTCGCGCCAAAGCACGTGATCCTCGCATCATTCAAGTGATGGCGAGCTTAGCCGGGGAATTTGATGTGGTGCTGGTGATGCGTGCCAATGGATTGCTTGCGGCCGACATACGGCCACTCGTCCGCGTCTCCGTTCATGTGATTGCAGAACAAAATGGGCGTCGTGAATCAGGTTCCGCAGGTGGCGGTGCGCGCCATGATTACGGCTATTTCACATCCGACTTGGTGAATCATTGGGTAGATGAAGCGGTGGATAGCGCACTACTGAACCTTGAGTCACGCCCAGCCCCGGCCGGCCCTATGACCGTAGTCATGGGCCCAGGATGGCCCGGTGTATTGCTACACGAAGCCATCGGTCATGGCCTAGAGGGTGACTTTAATCGCAAAGGCTCCTCTGCTTTTGCAGGCCGTATCGGTCAACGGGTCGCTGCCAAGGGAGTGACGGTTGTTGACGATGGCACCCTCAGTGGGCGACGTGGCTCCCTGAATATTGATGATGAAGGCACGCCAACCCAATGCACCACATTGATTGAGGATGGCATTCTGAAAGGCTACATTCAAGATACCTTGAATGCCCGGCTCATGAAAATGCCGCAGACCGGCAATGGTCGGCGCGAGAGTTTCGCCTCCCTACCCATGCCACGCATGACCAATACCTACATGCTGGCCGGCAAAGAAGATCCCCAAGAAATCGTCGCCAGCATTAAGCGTGGCCTTTATGCAGTCAACTTTGGTGGTGGGCAAGTGGACATTACCAGCGGAAAATTTGTCTTTTCTGCATCGGAGGCCTACTGGGTTGAGAACGGCAAAATTCAATACCCGGTTAAGGGTGCCACCATTATTGGCAACGGCCCAGAATGCTTAAAACAGGTCTCGATGATTGGTAATGACCTCAAACTGGACAGCGGGGTGGGCGTTTGCGGCAAGGAGGGCCAGAGCGTGCCAGTAGGCGTAGGCCAGCCAACGCTAAGGATCGATGGCATGACTGTAGGGGGCACGGCCTAATCAGCTTAAAATATAACCATGAGCAATCGAACCAACATCACCCCCGAAAACTGGTATGCCAGCGTGGATAAAACCTCGGATACCGACGACCAGCGCATTCACAACATTACGGTACTGCCGCCGCCAGAGCACCTGATTCGTTTTTTCCCAATTGCTGGAACAGCGATTGAAAAATTAATCAGCCAAACGCGCAGCAAAATTCGTAATTTGATCCATGGCAAAGATGATCGCCTCTTGGTCATCATTGGCCCCTGTTCTATTCATGATCCTAGAGCGGCGCTCGAGTATTGCCAGCGCCTCTTGGCAGAACGCAAGCGCTTTTCGGGTGAACTGGAAATCGTCATGCGGGTCTATTTTGAAAAACCCCGTACCACCGTTGGCTGGAAGGGTTTGATTAATGACCCGTACCTCGATGAAAGTTTCCGCATTGAAGAAGGCCTACGAATTGCGCGTCAGGTACTCATGGAAATCAATCGCATGGGCATGCCTGCGGGTAGCGAATTTTTAGATGTGATCTCGCCGCAATACATCGCCGACTTAATTTCTTGGGGAGCCATTGGTGCCCGCACCACCGAGAGCCAAGTGCACCGCGAACTCGCCTCTGGCCTGTCGGCCCCCATTGGATTTAAAAACGGTACAGACGGCAATATCCGTATTGCCACAGATGCGATTCAGGCAGCGCGCAGGGAGCACCACTTTTTATCGGTACACAAAAATGGTCAAGTTGCCATCGTTGAAACCAACGGCAACAAAGACTGCCACGTCATTCTGCGCGGCGGCAAAGAACCGAACTACGAAGCGAAATTCGTTACCGCAGCTTGCCAGGAGCTCGAGGCAGCAAAGCTTCCCGCCAGCCTCATGGTTGATTTGTCGCATGCCAACTCGAGCAAACAACACGAGCGTCAAATTACCGTAGCCGATGACATAGCAAACCAAATTGAATCTGGCTCACGCCACATCTTTGGCGTCATGATTGAAAGTCATCTCAACGGCGGCTCCCAAAAATTTACTCCTGGTAAAGATGATGCTAGCGCCCTTGAATATGGCAAGAGCATTACCGATGCCTGCATCAATTGGGATGATTCTGTACGGGTTTTAGAACGTCTAGCGCAAGCCGTTAAGAAGCGTCGGCGCGGCTAAACCATAGCGCTCACTCTGGATCAATCGGATTTATTCTGATTCTTCCAGAGAATATCCTGCCCACCAGCAGCGCGATTTAAGACCCGCGCCAAAACAAACAGCAAATCCGATAAGCGATTGACGTACTGACGCGGCGAGTCGTGCAAGGTATCGTGCCAACCGAGCTTGACGATGGAACGCTCAGCGCGACGACAAACCGTTCGACACACATGGGCCTGGGCAGCAGCGCGAGTCCCGCCTGGCAGAATAAATTCAGTTAAAGGGGGCAGCGTATCGTTGTACAGCTTTAGCCAGGTATCAAGCTGCGCCACTTGTTCTTCTTTGAGTAGGGTGTAATTAGGGATACATAGCTCGCCACCCAAATCAAACAAGTCATGCTGCACCCGCAAAAAGAGTGCCTGCATGTCACTGGCAATCGATTCTGGGATGGCCTCGGTCATCAAAACGCCAATTTCGGAGTTGAGCTCATCAACGTCGCCCATCGCGCAAATGCGCAAATGGTCCTTTTCAACTCGGCTGCCATCGCCCAAACCGGTCATGCCGGCATCGCCGGTTCGCGTTGTAATTTTTGAAAGTCGATTTCCCATCAACTGATTATAGGTAAATGGCTAAAATGGAACGATGAATACTGTCGCCCCTCCTCCCGATCTCTTAGAAATTCAAGCTTTGCAGGCCAAATTGGTCTCGGCGCTCCGGCCTATCTTGGCTGAAGACGGCCTTTTGTGGGAGCCCGAAGACACAATCCCCTATGAGTGTGATGGTTTAGCAGCCTATCGGCGCATGCCTTTGGCGGTTGCTCTGCCTGAAAATGAAGCGGAAGTGTCGCGTATTTTGCAAATCTGCCATGCCATGAATATCCCTGTGGTGCCCCGCGGCGCGGGCACTGGTCTATCGGGCGGTGCCATGCCTATCTCTCAAGGCCTGGTTCTCTCACTCGCAAAGCTCAAAAAGATTGTGGACATCAACCCATTTACGCGCACTGCCGTTGTGCAGCCGGGCGTGCGCAATTTGGCGATTTCTGAGGCAGTTGCCCATTTGGGCCTGTACTACGCGCCCGATCCATCATCGCAAATTGCCTGCTCGATTGGCGGTAACGTCAATGAAAACTCGGGCGGCGTTCACTGCTTGAAGTACGGCCTCACCCTGCACAATGTACTGCGCGTCCGCGGCGTTTTAATGAGTGGTGACATCGTCGAATTTGGAAGCCTAGCACCCGATGCACCTGGACTCGATTTACTCGCCATCGTGATGGGTAGCGAAGGTATGTTGGCAGCCGTTACGGAAGTGACCGTCAAACTCGTGCCAAAACCCAAATTAGCCCAAGTCATTATGGCCAGCTTTGATGACATCGAAAAAGGGGGCAATGCGGTCGCAGCGATTATTGCCGCCGGCATTATTCCGGCTGGCCTCGAGATGATGGACAAGGCGACCACCCGCGCAGTCGAGGAGTTTGTGCACGCTGGCTACGATTTAGATGCGGTTGCCATTTTGCTGTGTGAGTCCGACGGCACACCAGAAGAAGTGGCTGAAGAAATTGGGCGCATGACTGCGGTTTTAGAAAAAGCCGGTGCAAGCGGTATTCGCATCTCCAAAAATGAAACCGAGCGCCTGACGTTTTGGAGTGGTCGCAAGAATGCCTTCCCAGCAGCGGGCCGAATTGCAGCCGACTACTACTGTATGGATGGGACTATTCCGCGGCGCCACATTGCTACGCTCTTGCGCCGCATTCAGGAAATGGAAAAGAAATACCGACTGGGCTGCTTAAATGTATTCCATGCGGGCGATGGCAATATGCATCCGCTCATTTTATTTAATGGTGCTGATCCAGATGAGTGGCATCGCGCTGAAGAATTTGGAACCGACATACTAGAAGCCTGTGTTGAGCTCGGCGGAACCATTACCGGCGAACATGGCGTTGGTATCGAAAAGATCAATTCGATGTGCGTGCAATTTGGCGAGCACGAGCGGGAGCTATTCTGGGGCGTCAAACGTGCCTTTGACCCAGCCCAATTGCTAAATCCCGATAAAGCCATTCCGACCCTTAGCCGCTGCGCCGAGTACGGCCGCATGCGCATCAGTGGCGGCAAGTTACCGCACCCTGAGTTGGAGCGTTTTTAATGAGTGACGTACAGATTCAGGAGTTTCGAGATCAAATTCAAAGTGCTGCCACATCGAAGTCGGTGCTATCGATTCATGGGGGCGGCTCCAAGGCGTGGTACGGCAACCCGGGCGCGCATTCAAAGCTTCTGACTGCTGGATTTCACGGGATCGTAGATTACCAACCAGAAGAGCTAGTGATTACAGCCCGCGCTGGAACGCCATTAGCCACGATTGAAGCAGCGCTAGCTGAGAAAAATCAGATGCTGGCATTTGAGCCCCCCCACTTTGGAGCACAAGCGACATTTGGCGGTGCGATTGGTGCTGGCCTTGCTGGCCCAGGACGTATCAGTGCTGGCAATTTGCGTGACTACGTATTAGGTACGCGCCTGATGGACGGGCAAGGGCACGATTTGTCTTTCGGCGGCAAGGTCATGAAAAACGTGGCTGGCTATGACGTCTCGCGTTTATTGCCGGGCTCCTTGGGCACCTTTGCTCTTCTATTGGAGGCCTCCGTCAAGGTCTTACCCAAACCAGCCGGCACTGCATCGTTGCGCTGCTTTATTTCTGAGGCGCGTGCCCTAAAAGTGCTAAACGAGTGGGCAGGTCAACCCCTGCCCTTGTCGGCGAGCAGCTGGATCGGCTCAGGCGATGCCAATACCGATGGGGAGTTGACTATTCGCCTTGCGGGAGCAGTTGCCGCAGTACAGTCCGCAACCGTCCTCATGAAATCGACCCTTGGTGCCAAGGAGCTCGACCCTGCGATTGCGAATTCTTTTTGGCGCGATTTACGTGAACATACATTAGATTGTTTTCATGAGGTGGGCGCCGATACTGCCCTGTATCGCCTAGCCCTGCCCGCAGCATGTCCTGCAATCGATTTTTCCAAGCTTGCCTCAGGCAGTTCGCAGCACCGCATCTTGGAATGGCATGGCCAACAACGCTGGTGGCATGGCCCAGCCGATGTAGCAACTCAAGCCAAGGTCAAAGCAAAAGCAATTGAGCACGGTGGTCATGCCAGCTGCTTTCGCGTTGGTAGCAATGGTGTAGAACAGCGCTTCACCCTGCTTAGCGATCAAGCCCATAGCGCAGCACTGACTGTTGTTCAAGCCCAATTGCGTAAGGCATTTGATCCATCCGGTGTTTTTGCAACCGGTCGCCTTCCTTAACCCATTCATTGATATGCAAACCCAATTAGCCCCCCAGTTTATTAACACCCACGATGGCAATGAAGCTGCGCGCATTCTTGGCAAGTGCGTGCACTGCGGTTTTTGTACTGCCACTTGCCCAACCTACCAGATATTGGGCGATGAATTAGATGGTCCACGCGGCCGAATCTACCTGATCAAGCAAATCGCAGAGGGTCAGGCGGTCACTGAAAAAACCCGCCTGCATCTGGATCGCTGCTTAACGTGCCGCAATTGTGAAACTACCTGCCCAAGCGGCGTCCAATATGGTCAACTGATTGATATCGGTCGTAAATGGGCTGAGCAAAGTACAGCCCCACGCAAATCCAGTGAACGCCTCACGCGCTGGCTTTTAAAAGAGGGTTTAACGCGTCCCGCACTCTTTAATTCCGCCATGGCCCTCGGAAGATTGGTTCGCCCGCTTCTGCCAGGCGAATTAAAACGCAAGGTGCCGATCAATGGCGTTTACACCAATCAAATCAAGAAAGAAAACGCAATAGCTGTAGCCCCTGTAAAGCAGACGGCACGCAGCACGATGCTGATCTTAGAGGGCTGTGTGCAGCCCGCCATGCTGCCCAATATCAATCTGGCGACCCGGCGTGTTTTATCGCGCCTTGGCGTTGACCTGATTAGCGCGCCTAAAGCGGGCTGTTGCGGCGCGCTCCGCTATCACCTCAATGACCAGGATGGTGGGCTTGAGGCGGCGCGGCGCAATATTGATGC
>JBEBBK010000062.1:0-6667 GCA_041158405.1 Pseudomonadota bacterium | reverse complement strand
TTCGGGTGGTGCTCGCATTCAGGAGGGGGTTGCTTCCTTGGGCGGCTATGCCGATATCTTTCAACGCAATGTGACTGCTTCCGGTGTTATTCCACAAATTTCTTTAATCATGGGACCCTCTGCTGGCGGCGCAGTGTATTCACCAGCATTGACCGACTTTATTTTTATGGTCAAAGACAGTTCGTATATGTTTGTTACTGGCCCTGAAGTGGTTAAAACCGTAACCCATGAAGACGTCACTGCAGAAGAGCTGGGCGGCGCAGTAACCCATTCCACCGTTTCAGGCGTATGTGATTTGGCCTTTGAGAATGACGTTGAGGCGATCATGGTGTTGCGCCGATTCTTTAATTATTTACCTTTATCCAACAAAGAAAAGCCGCCGATATTACGCTCGGCGCGGCGCGATGAGGCGCCCGATTATTCACTGGATACCTTGGTGCCCGCCAATCCCAATCAACCCTATGACATGCATGAGTTGATTCGCAAGATTGCAGACGATGGCGAGTTCTTTGAGTTGCAACCCGATTACGCCAAAAATATCTTGATTGGTTTTGGTCGGATGGAAGGGCAAACCATTGGCATTGTCGCCAATCAACCCCTAGTTCTGGCTGGCTGCTTGGATATCAAAGCATCGATCAAGGCTGCCCGTTTTGTGCGGTTTTGCGACGCCTTCAATATTCCCGTTGTCACCCTGGTCGATGTCCCTGGCTTTATGCCTGGCACTGCGCAGGAGTACGGCGGCATTATTAAGCACGGCGCGAAATTACTCTATGCCTATGCGGACTGTACCGTTCCGAAGGTAACCTTGATAACCCGTAAAGCCTATGGCGGCGCCTATGACGTGATGGCATCCAAGCATCTGCGTGGCGATGTCAATTTTGCATGGCCATCGGCTGAAATTGCGGTGATGGGCCCCAAAGGTGCCGTCGAAATTATCTTCCGTGAAGAGAAGGGCGATCCAGAAAAAATCGCTGCACGCGAAGCGGAATACAAGACCAAGTTTGCCAACCCCTTTGTGGCGGGTCGGCGCGGTTACATTGATGACGTGATCTTGCCGCATGAATCACGCAAGCGTATTGCACGCTCACTGGCCATGCTCAAAGACAAGGACCTCAAAAATCCAGAGCGTAAACACGGCAATATTCCCCTGTAATCGATAGGCAAGATCATATGAAAACTACTTTATTTAAAAAGATCCTGATTGCCAATCGTGGCGAGATTGCCTGCCGCGTGATTAAAACAGCTAAACGCATGGGCATACAGACAGTTGCTGTATTTTCTGAAGCGGATCGGGAAGCAAGGCACGTGCAGCTAGCGGATGAGGCCGTCTGTATTGGGCCTGCGCCATCACGTGAATCCTATTTGGTGATGGACCGAATTATTCAGGCCTGCAAAGATACTGGCGCCCAAGCAGTACATCCTGGCTATGGATTTTTATCCGAGAACGAGCAATTTGCCCGGCGCTGCGAAGAAGAGGGCATTGTGTTTATCGGGCCTAAATTTGCATCGATTGCCGCTATGGGCGATAAGATCGCCTCCAAAAAATTAGCCATGGAGGCTAAGGTCAACACGATTCCGGGCTTTAACGAAGCGATTGATAGTCCAGATCGCGCAGTCACCATTGCCAAGGATATTGGTTATCCGGTGATGATCAAAGCATCTGCAGGCGGTGGTGGCAAAGGCTTGCGAGTTGCGCACAACGATCAAGAGGCATTCGAAGGATTTACAGCATGCCGTACCGAGGCCATGAACAGCTTTGGCGATGACCGCGTATTTATTGAGAAGTTTGTCGAAGGTCCACGGCACATTGAGATTCAGATACTTGGCGATGCGCATGGCAATATCGTCTACCTGTGGGAGCGTGACTGCTCGATTCAGCGCCGTCACCAAAAGGTAATCGAAGAAGCGCCATCGCCTTTTATTGATCCCGCTACCCGCAAAGCCATGGGCGAGCAAGCCGTCGCCTTAGCGCGCGCTGTCAATTACCAATCCGCCGGTACTGTCGAGTTCGTAGTTGGAAAAGATAAATCGTTTTACTTTCTTGAGATGAATACGCGTCTACAAGTGGAGCATCCCGTGACGGAATCAATTACAGGACTGGATTTGGTCGAGCAAATGATTCGCGTTGCCGCTGGTGAAAAGCTATCCTTTACGCAAGATCAGCTAAAGCTAAATGGGTGGTCGATGGAGTGCCGGATCAATGCCGATGATCCATTCCGTAACTTTCTACCATCGACGGGCCGCCTGGTGAAATACCTTCCCCCAGCAGAAGAAAATGGCGTACGTGTTGATACAGGTGTATATGAGGGCGGTGAAATCCCGATGTACTACGACTCAATGATTGCCAAGTTGATTGTGCATGGAAGTGATCGCATAGATGCAATTCATAAAATGCGCCACGCACTCAATCAATTTGTGATTCGCGGGATTCATTCCAATATTTCGTTTCAGGCAGCACTCTTACAGCACCCACGCTTTGTTTCGGGCGACTTTACGACGGGCTTTATCCCCGAAGAGTATCCCAATGGATTTCAGCGTGACTCAGTTCAGCCGGTCGATCCCAATCGCCTGGCTGCGCTCGCTACCTTCATGCGCACGCGGTATCTGGAATACATTCAGGTGATTGATGGCCAGCTGCCAGGGCATGAGATGCAAATTACCAAAAAATTTGTATTGGTAACCGGTAAGCGGGTTGGCTCGATGAATGATCCCGTCGACATACCAACGCGGGTTGAGCTTAAAGAGGGCGTCTATTCCATTTATGTGGAAACCGCAGAGGGCACCAGTCGCTACGATATTGTCAGTGAATGGCGTCCAGGGCAAATTGTGCTCAATGCCACCATCAACGGTACGCAGTCCATATCAGCGCAAGTAGAGCGTAAAGGCATTCGGTATTACTTGGTATTGGATGGCGCTCAATACGAATGCATGGTGTTAAGTCCGCTGGGCGCACAGCTGCAGGCGCGTATGCCGATCAAGTTGCCGCCAGATACCTCCAGAATGGTCTTATCGCCGATGCCAGGCCTCTTAACCAAAGTATTGGTGCGGGCTGGCGACAGGGTCACTGCAGGTCAGAAATTAGCCTCGATTGAAGCCATGAAAATGGAAAACACGCTCTCGGCCTTGCAGGATGGTGTGGTTTCTGAAATCCTAGCCAAAGAGGGCGATAGCTTGGCAGTGGATCAAATCATTATTCGCTTCGAGTAAAGGACGAGCATGACGGATGCAAGGCCATTTCGTATTTTAGGGATTCAACAAATTGCCATTGGTGGTGAGGATAAGCAACGCTTGCGTTCACTGTGGGTCGATTTGCTTGGCTTTACCTTCAAAGATACGTATGTATCCGAGCGGGAAAACGTCAACGAAGACATCTGTGCAATCGGCCAAGGTGCGCATGAGATCGAAGTTGATTTAATGCAGCCAGTTGATATTGCGAAAAAGCCAGCAGTACATCAAACGCCTCTGAATCACATTGGCTTATGGGTAGATGATTTACAGATAGCCCATGACTGGCTCAGCAGTAAAGGCCTGCGCTTTGCCCCTGGCGGCATTCGTAAAGGTGCGGCAGGCCACGATATTATTTTTATCCACCCCAAAGGCAATGATGAATTTCCATTCGGCGGCGAGGGCGTTCTGATTGAGCTAGTTCAGGCGCCCCCTGACATCATTCAAGCATTGTCGTCGTAAGGCCTTTTTCTTGAAACGCATTCTGGCGATCGATACCTCATCTGCTTGGTGCTCTGTTGCACTTTCGGTTGGGTCTACACCTGAACATGTAGTGGAGCGCCATGAATTACTGGGGCCAGGAGCCAGCCAGCATCTCTTGCCATGGATTACTGAATTACTTAAGCAAGAGGGAATAACGCTGCGCGATCTGGATGCGATTGCCGTAGGCATTGGTCCAGGCGCATTTACAGGGGTGCGCTTAGCAGTTGCGGTAGTCCAAGGCTTAGCCCTCGCTACTGATTTGCCAGTTGCACCGGTTGCTAGTCTCGATGCGATTGCAGCCAGTGCAATCGACCATCGCTTGTTGCAAGCCATGGATGCCAGCAAGTGCGTGTTCACGGTTGCGATTGATGCCCGCATGGGCGAGGTCTATTGGGCTAATTACAGCGCAAAGAAAGCGGTGCAAGCAGGTAGCGACACGATCGCATTGCCTGAGCGCATTGGCGATATTCAACTGAGTAAGCCAGAAGATGTTCAACTTGGCATAAGCCAATGCGTATTTGGCAGTGCAGTTACCCAATACCCCGCGTATTTTGAGCAGTGTATGGCTTCTAGTCTGATGGATGGCGCTCTTGGCGTCAGTGCTCGCGGTGTACTACGCTGTGCACAGGCAATGATGGCCAATCAGCAACTCATTACAGTGGATCAATTAGAGCCTCTGTATGTCCGAAATAAAGTAGCCCTGACTAGCGCTGAGCGTGGTGCAAAATAGAAGTCTTTCTTTTGTGCAGCAATCCCTTTCTTATTCATGCCTCAGATGACTAGTGCCCTCGATACCCAATTGACCTTCATGCCGATGCAGCCGTCGGATATGCGAGCGGTCATGTCCTTGGAGGCAATCTCGCATAGCCATCCGTGGACGCAAGGTAATTTTTTAGATTCCCTTACTGCAGGGCATTGGGCCTATTGCATCCGGCCGGAGATGACGGCAAAGGCAGAGCTAGCGGCCAATTTGCCTGCATTGTGGGGGTATTGCATTTTGTATCCGGCCGTTGATGAATTGCATTTACTCAATATCACGATTGATCCGATATTGCGTCGTAATGGCATTGGTAGTCGCGTGATGCAAGCCATTGAGGGCATTGCGATTGAGCAGAAAATGAGTCGCATCATTCTCGAGGTGCGCCCCTCCAATATTCCTGCAGTCAAGCTGTATGAGCGGATGGGCTACGCCATCATTGGCGTACGCAGAGCCTATTACCCAGCCGATGAAGCCACTGGCATACGTGAAGATGCGGGTGTCATGGCAAAATCGATTACCCTAGAAGCACAATGAACGCCATCCACTCCAACAACTCCAGCATGCGATCCTCTTTTTTAAAAGAAATGGGCATTACAGAATGGGTCGATCGCTCTAATCCCATAGTTTCTCTGAATGCGTCAGCAGAACCTCAAGGCAATTCGCAGGTATCCCCTGAGCCCACAGCAAATGCATCGGAACACACAACTGCAATTAGCGGCCGCTGGATTTTTATCGGCACCAAGCCCCAAGGCGATGCCTTAACGTTGTTCCAAAACATCGTACGGGCGCTGGGTTTGTTGAATGGCGCTTGGGTCTGGCAAGATCAAAAGGCCAACATCGATGCGCTCATCGAATCAAGCACAGTACCCCTGGTAGCGATTGCATTTGGCGCGGCGAGCGCGCAGCGCCTGACCGGTGAACATGCTCCCTTAATGGAGTTACGTGGCGCGATCCATTCTCTGATGCACGGCGAAGCTGAGGTGCCGTTGATCGCAACACTGGAACTAGCCCAAGTCTTGGCTAGACCGCAAGAGAAGGTGTTGCTTTGGGAAGATTTACTGCTCGCTCGATCCGTGCTTCAAAGCCTTTAAACACCAAACCAATAAACTAACTGGCTAGTGCTTGCTTTCGCCGATGAGGTGCAGTGAGTCATACTCTGCTTGGTTGCGAGCATGCCGGCGCATGATGAGGATCATGATGATGCTGACGGATAAGCCAAAGCCCGTAATGACATAAGCAACTGGCACATCAAGCCAAATGAGCAAGGCATAGAGCATCAGCATGCTGAGCACAGACAGATTTTCATTAAAATTCTGCACTGCAATTGAATGACCCGCAGATAACAGTACGTGACCACGATGTTGTAAGAGGGCGTTCATGGGTACTACAAAGTAGCCTGCAAGCCAGCCAACGAGTATCAATAGAGCATAGGGTGGTATGAGATTTAGGGTTAACTTATGATTGCCAAACTCTGCAAGCACCACCGCTGGAATCATATCGATGTGGTAAATGGCCATGACGCAAACCACAAGACCCATCACCACTCCGTATGGCAAGACTTTCAATGATTGTTTTAGAGGGATGCGGCTCGCTGCCCAGATTGCGCCTCCGGCAACGCCAACGGCAGAAATGGCTTGCAAAATAGCACCCTGCGATAGGCTCATGTTTAGGGCCACTTCAGCCCACTTAAGAACAATAAATTGCAAGGTAGCGCCAGCACCCCAAAAGAGGGTAGTTACAGCTAAGGAAATCTGACCCAAACGGTCATTCCATAGAGTTCTGAAGCAATGCGCAAAATCGGCAATTAACTCAATTGGATTTGTTTTTTGAGCGACGTAGCGTGCGCCGGTATCGGGGATTTTGAGGTTAATGAGTGCGGCGATGATGTAAATCACCATAATGATCAAAATAGCCGCTTCCGCCGGCGTATCGATGCCGGTTTCAATCATGGGCAGATCAAAGCCAAGCAAGCGGGATGAGACACCAACGCTGATTAGCACACCCCCTAAAACCGTACCCAAGATAATGGATCCGACTGTGAGGCCTTCAATCCAGCCATTGGCAGCGACCAAGCGCTCCGGGGGAAGTAATTCGGTGAGGATGCCGTATTTAGCGGGGGAATATGCAGCGGCACCAAGACCCACAATGGCGTACGATAGCAATGGATGGCTGCCAAATAACATGACAGCACAGCCCACA
>JBEBBK010000061.1:0-6692 GCA_041158405.1 Pseudomonadota bacterium | reverse complement strand
AATCACGATCGGTAATGGCCCCTTGGCCTTTTCGGGACGCGATACATAGGCAGGCATCTGAATGCCGCCCGATGGAATGGATATTTCGCCCGCTTTGATGCCAGCAAAGTCGGTTTTAATTGCCTGCGCAAGAACCGGTTGGGATGCCGCAACAAAACCGACGCCCAGGCCAGTTGCCGTGACAGCCGATGCCTTCATAAAGTCTCTTCGATTAGTGCTCATATTCATCTCCTCATTTCATTTGATTAATGCGCTTCTTCCCAATTATCACCGACACCGATACTCACCAGCAAAGGTACCTTTAGCTTTGCCACAGAGCACATTAGCCCTGGTAAGGCTTTTTGTACGTAATCGAGCTCCTCCAAAGGCACATCAAAGACCAGTTCGTCGTGCACTTGCAGCAACATGCGGGTTTTCAGGTTTTCGGCCTCGAGCCAGTTCTGTACCGCCACCATCGCCAATTTAATTAAATCCGCGGCAGTCCCTTGCATCGGTGCATTGATGGCGGCACGTTCGGCGCCCTGCCGGCGAGGACCATTGGAACCCTTAATCTCGGGCAACCAAAGGCGTCTACCAAAGACCGTTTCAACATAGCCCTGCTCGCGCGCCTGCAGCTTGGTTTCTTCCATGTACTGCGCCACACTGGGGTAACGCTCAAAGTACGTAGCGATATATTTTTGCGCGGCGGCGCGTTCAATGCCCAAATTGCCAGCAAGGCCATACGCGCTCATGCCGTAAATCAAGCCGAAGTTAATCACCTTGGCATAGCGACGCTGCTCTGACGAGACTTGCTCGAGCGGAATGCCAAAAATCTCGGCTGCCGTTGCTTGGTGAATGTCCTTGCCTGCTGCAAATGCCGTTAACAAACTCGCGTCTTCCGCAATGTGCGCCATGATGCGCAATTCAATTTGAGAATAATCCGCAGAGAGTAATTTGCAGCCCGCTGCCGGCACAAAGGCTTCGCGTATGCGCCTGCCCTCCTCGGTGCGAACCGGAATGTTTTGCATATTGGGCTCACTTGATGCTAGGCGACCTGTCACTGCAACGGCTTGCGAGAAATTGGTATGCACGCGCCCAGTTTTGGGGTTGACCATGCGTGGTAATTTCTCAATGTAGGTCGACATCAGTTTTGCAAGTCCGCGATAATCCAAAATCCTTGCAGGTAATGGAAAATCTTCTGCTAGCTTTTGCAATACTTCTTCATCGGTTGACGGCGCGCCCGATGGCGTTTTTTTGATCACCGGTAACTGCAATTGCCCAAATAAAATCTCTGCAATTTGTTTGGGCGACTGAATATTAAATGGCTGCCCTGCAAGCGCATGAATCTCGCCCTCCAAGGCCAGGAGTCGCTTACCCACTTCGAGTCCTTGGGCTGCTAAACGGGCAGAGTCAATTCGAATGCCATTGCGCTCCATTACCCCTAGTACGCGCATGGCTGGCATTTCGATCTGCTCGTATACATAACGTAAGCCAGGGCTATGCTCTATTTGCGGCCATAAGAAATGGTGCAAACGTAAGGTGATGTCGGCATCTTCTGCGGCGTAGTTGGTTGCCGTTGCTAGATCGACTTGATCAAATCCAATCTGATGCGCGCCCTTGCCGCAGACTTCTTCGTAGCGAATAGTCTTCACGCCCAAGTGGCGTTCTGCCAAGCTATCCATATTGTGGGCCAAATGGGATTCCAGTACATACGACTCCAGTAAGGTGTCGTGCTGTATTCCTCGCAAGGTAATACCGTAGTTTGAAAAAATATGAGCGTCGTACTTAAGGTTCTGTCCGACTTTGTGGCGCTTAGGGTCCTCCAACCACGGGCGGATCTGATCCAAGATCGCTTGACGATCAAGCTGATCCTCCCCCGTGCGGTGCGCCAGCGGGATGTAACAAGCAACGCCCTCTTCTGTGCTAAGAGAAATTCCAACGAGCTCTGCCACCAAGGCATCGAGCCCGGTAGTTTCAGTATCAACGCACACCAAATCCGCAGCGGCTAGTTTGGCGAGCCATGCATCGAGCCTTGCCTGATCAACAACGCACTCGTATCGACGCTCAATCGCATTTTGCTCGGCCGCATCTTTTGCGGGAATCGTTGGTGTCAGGGCAGGCGCTTGAATTTGTTTTGATGGACTTACTTTGGATGGCGAATCTGTATTACCAACCAAATCGAATGTGGGAGCCGCGCTTGATGAAGCGGCAGTTACTGCGCCGCTACCTTCTTCACTCAAACGCTTTTCTACATCACGCAACCAGGTTTTAAACGCAAAGCGCTCAAAGAACTCTTTTAATGCGGGTAAATTCTCTGGCTTGGCATGCAAATCATCGAGGCCAGGAATATGCTCATTAAGATCGCAGTCGAGCTTTACGGTGAGCAGTTCACGTGCGCGCAATAACCAGGGTAGGCTAGCGCGCAGGTTATCGCCGACCACGCCTTTGATTTCATCTGCACGTGCCATTAACTGATCCAAATCACCGTATTCGGCGAGCCACTTATTTGCCGTTTTCGGGCCCGCTTTAGGTACTCCGGGTACGTTATCTACGGCATCACCAACAATAGTGAGGTAATCGACAATGCGCTCGGGCGGCACCCCGAACTTTTGAATCACGCCATCGACATCGAGCTTCTCATCGGTCATCGTGTTAATCAGCGATACCGAGGGATTGACGAGTTGCGCCAAATCCTTGTCCCCAGTCGAGATGATGGTCTCCCAGCCTGCCTCAGTGGCTTGCCTGGCCAGAGTACCAATCACATCGTCCGCCTCCACCCCCGAAACCACTAAAACTGGCCAACCTAAAGCCTTTACTAGGGCATGAATTGGCTCGATTTGCGCTACTAGGTCTTCCGGCATCGAGCTCCGGTTTGCCTTGTATTCCGGGTACATCTCATCCCGGAAGGTCTTGCCTTTGGCATCAAAAACGCAGGCCAAGTGGTCTGCCTGAATCTCTGAACGGGCCCGCCGCATCATATTGACCATGCCATAGACCGCTCCGGTAGGCTCTCCGGCCGCATTTCGGAGGTCTGGCATGCCATGAAAGGCCCGATACAGGTAACTGGAGCCGTCTACCAACAAGAGTCTATGTTTAGTCATACCGCAATCGTACAATCTAGTTACTTACTTGTTGCTAATTCCTTGCTATCTAGGCTTAGGAGCTGGCTTGAGATAACCTTAAACCAAGACACTTTATGCGCCCAACCCTGCACCTTCTTGCAACTTCGCTTCTTTCAAGCCTCATGGCCATTTCTGGCTCCGTCCTAGCCCAAGGTGGAAATTCCCAGGCCCTAAGCCCAGCTGAGCTGGGCCGCATTAATAATCAACCGATTGCTGCCCCCATTGGAAACCCTGGTCAATTAGGTAATGCGGATGCGCGTAAACCCAGTTTTGAATACACCGACCCGGGCGGCACTCAAGTCAAGGAGTTCCGTGATGCCAATGCACCGACCGAAGTTCAAGTCAAAGGCCCCTTAGGTACTTATGAAATGTCGCCACCCGCATCCGTCATGCCGGGGCCGAGCAATAAAGCCAATGATAATTTGCTGAGCGTTCCCAGCATCAGCATTCCGTTTTAAGTCGCGTTTCGCATGGCCGTATTTACTCCCGTTGATTTAAGCGATATCTCGGAATGGATTTCGACAGACTTTGATATTGGAGTAGCGTCGGCCATTCGTGGCATACAGGGCGGGATCGAAAACTCCAATTTTTTTCTAGACACAACTAGCGCGCAGGGGAAAAACGAATACGTTCTCACCATTTTTGAGCGTTTGTCTGCGGCGCAACTCCCCTATTACCTTGAGCTTATGCGTCACTTGGCAGACAAGGGTATTCCTGTTCCTAAGCCAATCGCGAATCACGCAGGCACTATTTTGTTTGCACTCAAAGGCAAGCCAGCTGCCATCGTCAGTAAACTGGCTGGCGCATCCTGTATGCAACCTACTGCCACCCACTGTGCGATGGTTGGTGCAATGCTGGCAAAGATGCATCTCGCTGCCGCTGACTTTTCAGGTCAACAGCCGAATCTTCGTAGCCTTGGCTGGTGGCGCGAAACTGTTCCAGCTATATTGCCTCACCTAAACGCAGATCAAAGTGCCCTGCTCGTCGATGAGATGACTTTTCAAGAAGCATTTTTTGCATCGGCTGCATACCGCGCACTTCCAGAAGGTGCGAGCCATTGTGATCTCTTTCGTGACAACGTCTTATTTGAAGGCCAAGGATCCGAATTGCGCCTGGGTGGATTTTTTGATTTCTATTTCGCTGGCACCGACAAGTGGTTGTTTGATCTTGCGGTCACCATCAATGATTGGTGCTTACTTGAAGGCGGCGCGCTTGATTCCAGTCGCATGCAAGCCTTAGTCGATGCGTATCAATCCGTGCGACCACTCAGCCCAGATGAACTTGCGAGCGTTGCAGCCATGCTGCGGGCTGCAGCTCTGCGTTTTTGGATCTCGCGTTTGTGGGATTTTTATTTGCCCCGTGATGCGCAGATGTTGACGCCCCATGACCCAACTCAATTCGAGCGGATATTACGTAGCCGCCGCCAATCCATTCCAGACAATGTGTTTTCATAATCGACCCTACAAAGCACTTAGATGAAACTCAATCACGTAAACCATAAAGAAGCCCTCACCTGGATACGCCAGGGATTTTGGCTTTTTAAACAAAATCCGCTCGGATTTTTAATGCTGGTCTTCATGTACATTTTCTTTGCGCAGCTGTCTATTTTGATTCCAGTGATTGGTGTCTTCGCTGTCCTCTTAGTAACTCCTGCCCTGTCAGTCGGTTTTATGACCGCATGCCGGCAAGCCATCCAAAAGGAACGGATTCTGCCAACGGCCTATTTAGCTGCATTTCGATTGCCATCGACATTGGCACGCAAACGCATTTTGCAACTCGGCCTAATTTACACCGCATGCATCTTAATCTTGAGCTTTGTGGCCAGCCTCATCGTTGACTTTGAAGCGCTACTGCCACTCTTGACGAGCGACGAGCCCCCTAGCGCTGAGGCTATGGCGCAGTTATATAAATTGGTGTTCATTGGCGGCGCACTCTATATTCCGGTTGCGATGCTGATGTGGTTCGCACCCCTACTCGTTGCCTGGGCTGAAATGCCCGTGATGCAAGCCATCTTTTCTAGCTGGATGGCATGCTGGTCTAATCGCGCTGCCTTTGCTTATTACCTGCTGATTTGGAGCATCGTTCTTGTGGCATTGCCCATGATGATTGGCGGCTTACTCGATGCAGTGGGCCTAGGGAGCATTGCTTCTTATGTCGTTGCACCCATATCGATGGCGGGTTTAACAATTATGTATTGTTCTTTCTTTGCAACCTGGAAAGGCTGCTTCACGGACAACAACATTGAGCAGTTATCGATCGAAGGGTAAGTCAGCTTAGGCGTCAATCGCCGTGAGCTTAGCAATACTGAGTTGCAACCATTTCACGCCGTGGCGCTTGAAGTTCACTTGGGCACGCGCCTCAACATCCAGCCCCTCTAAGCCAACTACACGGCCTTCCCCAAACTTCGTATGAAAGACCGCTTGCCCGATTGCAAATGGGTATCCAGATCGCGGCGGCGCAGCCATCCGCTTGACGGTCTCCGTGGCTTTGTTGCGACTACCTAGGCGCGGCGTATCCATATCAAACGTGTCTGCACCATCGTTATCGCGCTGACGGGTATAGCCGCCGCCCTGCCAACTCGAGCCGGTATTGCGACTACCACCCCAGCGTGCATCTTTTGCTTTTGGTGTCAGCCATTTCAAGGAATCGGATGGAAGCTCTTCCAAGAAACGCGATGGCATGTTGTAGCGTACCTGGCCATGCAACATACGGGATTGCGTGTGCGATAGGTAAAGACGTTCTTTTGCACGCGTAATCGCCACATACATTAAACGGCGCTCTTCTTCTAAGCCATTGGCTTCGTTGACGCTGTTCTCGTGCGGAAACAAACCCTCTTCGAGGCCGGTGATAAAGACTGCAGTGAACTCAAGCCCTTTGGCGGAGTGCACCGTCATTAACTGAATGGCATCCTGCCCGGCTTGAGCTTGGTTATCGCCAGCCTCAAGTGAGGCGTGGGATAAAAAGCCAGCCAGCGGCGATGCTTCGAGCGTGCCGGGGTCGTTCTCTCCAGGCAGCAATGCGGCTTCGGCATTTTGCCCGTAACCCTCTTCGGCAATAAAGGCGGTAGCGGCATTCACGAGTTCTTGTAAGTTTTCAACGCGGTCTTGGCCTTCGCGCTCCGTCAAATAGTGCTGGATTAAACCGCTGTGCTGAATTACAAACTCAACCGTTTCGGGCAGGGTGTTGCGGCGGGTTGCCTCGCGCATGTGATCTACTAAACGCACAAAGCCACCCAAGGCTGCGCCGGCCTTCCCTTCTAAACTCGATGCAGCTAAATACAGTGAGCATTGCTGCTGCCGCGCCGCATCTTGCAATGCCTCAATCGAGCGCGCGCCAATGCCACGCGTTGGAAAGTTAACCACCCGAGAAAATGACGTATCGTCATTCGGGTTCTCTAATAAGCGCAAGTAAGCGAGGGCGTGTTTAATTTCGGCACGCTCAAAAAAGCGTAGACCGCCATACACACGGTATGGAATGCCCGATGAAAACAAGCCATGCTCAATAATGCGCGACTGGGCATTACTGCGATAGAGCAAGGCAATATCGCTACGCCGCAAGCCTCCGTTGACAAGCGCTTTAATCTCATCAATC
>JBEBBK010000060.1:0-6716 GCA_041158405.1 Pseudomonadota bacterium | reverse complement strand
ACAATAATGGCTTACACGGTGTTCGCGAATGGCATCAAAAATAGCTTGAGCCTCGACTTTACGAAGGCACACATTAACACCCGCTCTTGCGGCAACCGACCACGGAAAACACCACCCATTGCAATGAAACAAAGGCAGTACCCATAAATAAACCGGATGCCGCGGCATATCCCATTCCAAAATGTTCGAGATCGCATTGGTGTAAGCGCCGCGATGGGAATACACCACGCCTTTGGGATCGCCGGTAGTGCCGGACGTGTAATTAAGGCAGATTGAATTCCACTCATCTTCGGGTAATGCATATTGAAAATACGGATCGCCATTTGCAATAAAGTGCTCGTACTCAATCGAGCCAATTGGCTTTGCTGACCCCAAATACAGCGAATCACTGACATCGATCACATAGGGCTTTGCTTGTTTTCTTTCTGCAAGAATAGTTAATGCTCCTTGCATCACCGCAGAAAATTCCGGATCAATTAAGACTACCTTTGCCTCACTGTGCTCCAACATAAAGGCAATCGCATTTGCATCAAGGCGGGTATTCAGTGCGCACAGCACTGCCCCCGTCATGGGCACTGCAAAGTGTGCTTCAACCATGGCCGGAATATTTGGCAACATCACCGCTACCGTATCGAATTTTTTTATCCCGATTTGATGTAATGCAGAGGCGAATTGACAGCAGCGCTCATAGGTCTGCAGCCAAGTACGCCGAATCGAACCGTGAATAACAGCCGTATGGTTTGGATAAACCCGCGCAGAGCGCTCTATAAATGTCAGCGGCGTTTGAGCAACGTGGTTTGCAGGATTTTTATCAAGCCCATGCGAATAAATGGAATTTTTCATCTGTACATTTTTTTAGTAGCGCATTTTGAGCCACTATATTGGCATATTTAAGATCCAAGGGAGTTACAAAGCGTAATTTATAAAGTGACTTTACTGCGCTGTTTTAACCGAATGCCGAGTAAATCCCTTAGATTTCATTGAGTTGTTGACACTATTAGAGTAAAAATGCTAAGTTACGGGTCATTTAATCGAAAACCCAAGCGCATTTTTTACAAATACACATGCGATGTATGCAGTGGATAACTCAGTACCAATATATGAAATCACCAACAGAAAATCCCGTTGATACGAAGGTCACAACTGAAGCGCCTGTAGAGCAGCCCAAAAAGCCGAGCAAGTCGAGCTCCAGGCAAAAATTAATTCCGATCGAGGACCTTGATCCCGATGCGCCCCGCTCTGTATTTCAGGAACGCAATTGGAACAAAGAACTTAAGCAGCATTAAGGCAGTTTGCATTTTATGACTGACCGCTGCGGTCATGCCAAATACGACGCCTGTCCTCACGTAACAAGGTAGGCGTATTTTTTTGTCCAGGCGCATTGAAGAAGCGCCATAACTGGGCACCCGTATTCGGAGTTTGTAAAAATTGAATACCTAAATCCTGGTAACGGGCACGCACCGTTGGGTGTGGATGGTTATAGCGATTGCGGTAACCATTTTGTGCAAAGGCCCAATCCGGATTGATCGCCTTTAGTAAGTCCAATGAGGACGATGTTTTGCTGCCGTGGTGGGGCGCCATAAAAATAACGCTACGTCCTTGCCTTGGAATGGGTTGATAGCGTAAACGCTCTACCAGTGCCGCCTCCGCATCACGCTCGGCATCCCCAGTCAGCCAAAAAGAAGTGCTGTGATTGCGCACCTCGAGAACGCAACTCATTTCATTGGGCTTACCGCCATAGTGGCCGGCATCAAAACTCATCTGCTCGTGTGGATGCCAGACTAAAAAGTCTACTCCGTCCCAGCGCCAGGATTGACCATATCGACAGGGCAGCACTGGGACTTTTTTCTGCCGCAGTGATCGCAGCAATGGATTATGGTCGGGCAAAGAGCCCAGCATCGAGTCAAAAGTGATTTCACGTAATAAGGTTTTGGCGCCGCCCACGTGGTCGCTATCGCTGTGACTAATCACCATGCGATCAATTTGATGAATGCCCTCCCCCCTTAAAAAAGGCAAGATGATCCGCTCCCCCGCATCGTCTTTCTTTCCCTGAATAGGCCCCGTGTCGTAGAGCAGTCTCTTTGATTGGGTCTCGATCAATACTGCGGTGCCCTGACCAATATCAAGCACCGTAGCCTGAAATTCACCATGGGCTAAATCAGACTTTGGCGGAATGAATAAGCAGGCGCACAAGGCGCAACCCAGTAATCGCGACCCCATGGTTTTTCGTATCGGTCCCGGACGGATGGCAAGGACGATACCCATCAGCGATAAAGCCAACGGGATGAGGCCAGGCTGATGCGAGTACGCCACTGCCCAATCCCAACTTGCCATTAACTTTAAGAGAAGTGCGAGCCACTCCATAGCGGTATGCGCCAAGAGCAGGAGCGGTCTGGCCACGACATCCGGCATCACGACGCCAATCATGGCAAGCGGCGTCACAACGTAACTCACTAGCGGAATCGCAATGGCATTTGCTAAGGGTGATACTACCGAGAATTGGTAGAACCAATACAGCGTGCACGGAATTAATGCTAAGGTCACTACGGCTTGCAGACGGCAGGCTTCTTTCAGTGCCTGCGTTATTCGCGCGACGGTACTTATCTCGAGTTCTTTTCCAGTGGGTATGCCGATTAAGCCACTGGAATCACCCATTGCATACAGGATGGCAGCAACTGCTCCGAAGGAGAGCCAAAAGCCGGGGGTATACGCTGCCATTGGATCCAGCACTAAGACAACAAGTAAAGCCCACCACCAAATATCAAATGCCCGCGGTATTCTGCCGGACCAGACGGCGATCGCCACTACCCCCACCATATACATGGTCCGCTGGGCTGGTATCTGAAAGCCAGCGATCCAGGCATAAAAGAAGGCAGTTATAAAACCGGCTGCTGCTGTTACGCGCGGCACCGGCATTACCAAAGGCAAACTGCCGCGGCGCCACACGCGCGATGCCAGTATCGCGCCCAATCCAGCCAGCATGGTGACGTGAAGGCCCGATATTGAGATCAGGTGGCCGATTCCGGTTGCATTAAACACCCGCCAATCGGCCTGATCGATTGCATTTTGATCACCCATCACAAGGGCAACCAAGACGCCTGCATAAGGCCTGTTGTCGTGCAACAGGCGCTTTATCTTGTCGCGTAAATCCCAGCGATGACCTTCAATCCATTGCGCAAAAGACCATGGGGCAGCCTGCTCCAACTTCTCGCCCGAACGAATCGATCCGTAGGCCCCATAGCCCTGATGAAAGAGCCACTGCTCAAAATCAAACCCATGGGGATTAATCACACCATGGGGTCGCTTGAACTTCACGCGCAACTGCCATTGCTGGCCGGGCTGAATCACGGGTATGCGCTCTGACTCCCGCCAGGCAGATGACCAGGTTAGATAAACCCGTCGCGGTAATTTTTCAACATCAACGCTTACCCCACGTGCTAGGCGCGTGTAATCTGTAATCACAAATGCAAAGGTAGCGCCCTGGTGATCGCCCCGCGGCAGGCCGTCGACTTGCCCCTCAATCTGAAGATCAAGTCCTTCAAGCGCTGCCGGAAAATCGTACTGCAATCGCTGCTGGGCAAAATGCAGACTCCAGGCCAAGCCCGCGAGGGCGCATATCAAGAGAATGACCCCTTTGCGAATCGCTTTGCTCGGAATTAGCAGCAACAATGCGGTCACTAAAAAAGCCGAAACAGACCAAAGCAGGGCATTGATCGGCAATGTTGAGAATAAAAAGGGAAGCGCTCCCCCGGCGATCCACGCCGTAATTGCATAGCGCAAGGGGATTATTTACTGCGAAGTGGGTTGAGGGTAGCCGACCAACGCGGCAATGCAGTTAGCGCATTACTCCAGCTTGCATAAGCAAAATCGACTTCGTCCATCTGCCGTAATTCAGCGAGTTCAGCTCCAATCCGCGGAATGAATTGCGGTGCATTGTGCGCTATCCCCTCCTCACGCAACCACGCCGGTGGAATATCGGGCGCATCGGTTTCAGTCACTAAACAGCTGAGCGGCAATTGCGCAGCGAGGCGCCGAATCTGTAATGCACGGGTATAGGTTGCAGCACCACCAAAACCCAACTTAAAACCCAATTGAATAAATTGCTCCGCTTGCTGCATACTGCCATTAAATGCATGCGCGATTCCACTGCGAATACGGCGCTGACGTAAGGCCTTTAAGATCGCATCTTGCGAACGCCGTACGTGCATTACGACTGGCAAGTCATGAGCCTCTGCTAAATCCAATTGCTGCTCAAAAAAATAGGCTTGGCGTGTGCGATCAAGCCCTTCCACAAAATAATCAAGGCCAATCTCACCAATACCCACAAAACGGGGATCCTGGAGTGCTGTTTCAACTTCGACGGCAAGTAAATCGAGATCGGCTTGAGTAGATTGCTCAACATACAGCGGGTGGATGCCGAGGGTATAAACCAAGCCCGGCATCACTGCAGCATGTTGGGCTACGAGCGTTCGGATATTCGCTGCATCGCTAGCCTTAACTGCTGGCAGCAAAATACCTTGCACCTGTTTTTTTGCCGCAGCCTCAATGACTTCGCCTAAATGGGATGCGAATTCAGGGGCGTCGAGATGGCAGTGGGTATCAAGCCACATGCCTTAGTTGGCCTCGATGGGAATCGGATTTAAGGTGCCGTGGTCCAGTCGCAAGATCTGATCACAACGGCGCGCCCGAATGGGGTCGTGGGTGACAATCACAAATGCAGTGCCCTGCTCTTTGGCCACATCCAGCATCAAATCAAATACGCTATCGGCTGTCTCGGTATCTAAGTTGCCTGTTGGCTCATCCGCCAGAACGCAAGCAGGATTACCAACCAAGGCGCGCGCGACTGCTACGCGTTGCCGCTCTCCGCCAGAAAGCTCGCCTGGGGTGTGCATGACTCGCTTTTGTAATCCGACGGACATCAACATGGCATTCGCTCGCTCAAGCGATTCGTCTTTACTTAAACCCCGAATGCGCAGCGGTAAAGCCACGTTTTCGGCCGCCGTGAATTCATCCAAGAGATGGTGAAATTGATAAATAAATCCTAAGTATTGATTGCGCAAGCGATCCAACGCTGAAACGCTGAGGCGACTTAAATCCGAACCCGCTAAGGTCACTTGACCTCCGCTCGGTACATCCAGACCACCCAATAAATGCAGCAAGGTACTTTTGCCCGAACCGGATGAACCCACAATCGCCACTTTCTCCGACTGCGTTATGTCCAGATCAATCGCCTTCAATACCTCGACCGCGGTAATGCCCTTGCCATAGGTCTTGGCAAGACCGCGTGCGCTCAAAACCAATGCGTGATCACTCATAGCGCAATGCCTCGGCAGGTTGCACCTTTGCCGCGCGGCGGCTGGGGTATAGCGTAGCTAAAACAGAAAGACCAAATGCCATTAATCCGACTGTAAGTACATCATTTAAGCGCACATCCGATGGCAACTGACTTATAAAGTAAATGTCGCGTGGTAAAAATTGCACGCGGAAAATAGCTTCGATCGTTGGCACAATGACATCGATGTTGAGTGCCACCAGCAAACCCAGACCAACGCCACCGAGCGAGCCCAGCAAGCCAATCGCGAGACCCTGAATTAAAAAGATCCGCTGGATTAAACCCGGGCTTGCCCCCATGGTTCTTAAAATGGCAATATCCGCCTGCTTCTCATTGACGGTCATCACCAAGGTTGAAACCAAGTTAAACGCAGCAACCGCAATAATGAGCGTCAAAATAATGAACATCATTTTCTTTTCAGTCTGCACCGCTGCAAACCAATTGCGGTTGGAGCGCGACCAGTCGGTTACCCATAAAGCCTGCGGCACTAAGCTAGCCAATTGATTGGCAATTTGCGGGGCACGTTGCATGTCATCTACCTTCACGCGCAGACCGGATGGATCACGCAAGCGGAGTAAGGCCGCAGCATCTTGCCAATGCAAAATAGCTAAAGAACTATCGTATTCATAGTGACCGCTGTCGACCACGCCCACGACATTGAGTGCGCGCATCCGAGGCATTACTCCGGCTGGCGTCAAATCCCCTTCCGGAACAATTAAATTAACACGATCGCCTAAACGTACGCCGAGCATATTGGCTAACTGCGCTCCCAGTACCACGCCAAAACTTCCGGGACGCAGATCAGCAATCTCGCCCGCCACAAATTGCTTGGGCAAATCGGAAACGCGACCTTCCTCTGCAGGAGAAACGCCACGCACAGCAACCCCGCGCATTACCTCACCCCGACTCAGTAAGCCTTGGGAGCTGACCATGGGTGCCACGCCAAGCACATGGGGCTGACTGGCCACCTTCGCTGAAAGCGTTTGCCAATCCGACAAACCATCTGGGGCTGTAATTTCAATATGGGAGAGTACCGAGAGCATGCGATCGCGCACTTCTTTCTGGAAGCCATTCATCACCGATAGCACGACGATGAGAGCCGCAACTCCTAGGGCAATGCCTGCAGTCGATATCCCGGAAATAAAAGACAGGAAGCCATCGCGCTTACCTACCGCCTTGCTGCGCCGTGAACGGGTATACCGCAGGCCAATTTCAAGTTCGATGGGAAGTTTCAACATACCCTTAGTTTAGTGAATAATGACGCCCTAGCTGGAGAAATGGGTAAATGCCACCTAAAATCAGAAGGATGACAACAAAAAGACGATTTACCCTCCTTCTGTCGGGTGACGATGCTGTGGCTGATTCCTTACAGAATGCTCCCACA
>JBEBBK010000059.1:0-6873 GCA_041158405.1 Pseudomonadota bacterium | reverse complement strand
TGCCTTTGAGGCAGAAGATATTCCCCTCGATGTAGTTCATGAGGACAGCAGTTTGATTGTGATTAATAAACCCGCCGGCTTGGTGGTGCATCCTGCTGCCGGCAATTGGTCTGGCACGCTCTTAAACGGTTTGTTATTCCGCTACCCTGAGCTGAAGCAGTTGCCCCGTGCCGGTATTGTGCATCGCCTTGATAAAGAAACATCGGGCCTCATGGTAGTGGCGCGGACCGATATTGCGCAAACGGCACTGGTACGCCAGCTACAAGAGCGCACAGTCGGTCGCCGCTACTTGGCTTGGGTCTGGGGAACGCCAGCGGCGCAGGGAAAAATACAAGCCATGGTGGCCCGCGATCAACGCGACCGCCTCAAAATGGCAGTGCATTCGATTCAGGGCAAGCCTGCCATTACGCTGTATCGGCGATTGACCAACGGCCACTTTTTACAAGTGCCGGTATCGCTCCTCGAATGCCGCCTTGAAACCGGACGCACCCATCAAATTCGTGTTCATTTAGAGTCTTTGGGATTTCCCCTCCTGGGTGATCCGGTTTACCGCAAGAAAGCGCCGAACGTAGCCAAAGAGTTGCCATTGCATCGGCAAGCCCTGCACGCGTATGCCTTAAGCTTAATTCACCCCGAAAGTAATCAACTGGTCCAGTGGTACCGTTTGCCGCCAGAGGATCTAATGGCCTTACTGCTAGAGGTCGGTATGACCGATGCTGATTTGCCGGGCGAGCCAAAACTAGAAATAGCTATTGCATCATGAGTGAACAAGGCAGTGAATTTCAAACTATCCATGGGCTGCGGGTGCTTGTTCCAAATTGGCCAGCCTCACCTCAGATCGGCGCCTTCAGCACTACCCGAGCTGGGGGCATCAGCAAAGCACCCTTTGATAGCCTGAACTTAGGTCGCTACGTCAACGATGAGGCCGCCGCCGTTAGCGAAAATCGCGCTCGTGTTCGTGCTTTACTTCCGGCAGAGCCGGTATGGCTCAAGCAGGTCCACGGTACCCGGGTTTGGGATGCGGATTTGCCTCATACTGAAGCGATCATTGAGGCCGATGCAGCGGTGACCTCCAAAACCAATACGGTCCTTACGGTAATGGCAGCCGATTGCTTGCCGGTCTTAATCAGCAGTCCTGTTGGTGGGGTGATTGGCGCCGCCCATGCGGGCTGGCGCGGTTTATTGGGGGGTGTTCTAGAAAATACCGTTGATGCAATGTTGGCAAAAGTGGGACAGGGCGATATGAGCCAATACCTTGCCTGGCTTGGTCCGGCGATCGGCCCGAGGGCATTTGAAGTAGGCGAGGAGGTGCGTGCCGCGTTTCATGAGCATGCGCAAAAATACGCTTTGCCGAGCCCTTCTGAGGCATTTATCGCGATTGACAATAAACCCGGTAAATATTGGGCCAATCTATATCTATTGGCCCGGCAACGCCTACTCAGTAAGGGTCTGACCCATATTTATGGCGGTGAATTTTGTACGGTTCGCGATCAAACGGACTTTTTTTCCCACCGCCGCGATGGTCTATCTGGGCGATTTGCCACTTTTATTTGGCGCCGCTAAGATCGATCGTAAGCCCTAGGGCTAGGGTTAGTGCTTATAACCCTTGGGAGCCATTCAAACGAGAATGGGCAGATGCAGCAAGCCTGTACGGCTTGCCATGTTAAGAATAGAGAAAAGCATGTTTACTGGAATACCGTCTGGGAAGTCGCCAAGTTTGGCACCGCAACATATGGCATTGATACCGCCCGAGCGCTTGTCCGAAATTCAGCAGCATTACATGACAGAATTGGCCGCCTACGTTAGCAATCCAGGCGCTCTTGAGATTAAAGATCGACGTTTTTCTGCCAATGCATGGCAATCGCCATGGAGCAAAGCCATTGCTGGAATGTATTTGCTGAACTCCAAGCATCTAATGGAATTGGCTGAGGCAGTAGAGACCGATCCAAAAAGTAAGCAGCGCATTTTGTTCAGCACTCTGCAAATGGTCGATGCGCTCTCACCATCGAATTTCATGGCGACCAATCCAGAAGTGCTCGAGCACATCATCAGTTCACAAGGGCAATCCATTCAGAATGGTATTTTGAATTTACTCGGTGATCTTAAAAAGGGAAAAGTCTCGCAAACCGATGAAACGGCTTTTGAGATTGGCAAGAATTTAGCCACCACCGAAGGTGCTGTGGTCTTTCGCAATCACTTGTTTGAACTGATTCAATACAAGCCACTGACTGATACGGTATTTGAGCGCCCGTTTTTGATGGTGCCGCCGTGCATTAATAAATACTACATCCTCGATTTGCAGCCGGATAACTCGGTGGTGCGTTACATGGTAAGCCAGGGCCACACGGTCTTTTTAGTGTCATGGAAGAATCCTGATAAATCGATGGCCAAGGTGACATGGGATGATTACATTGGCGATGGCGTGATTAAAGCCATTGAAGTAACGAAAGAGATCGGCGGTCTAGATCAAATTAATCTATTGGGCTTCTGCGTTGGCGGCACCTTAGTGAGCAATGCTTTGGCTGTATTGGTAGCGCGCAAACAAAAGCCAGTAGCCAGCTTAACCTTGCTTACTACCTTGCTCGACTTTAGTGACACCGGAATCTTAGATATTTTTGTTGATGAGGACACGGTTAAGCTTCGAGAAAATACCATCGGCGGCGAGCAAGGCCAGTTTGGCTTGATGTCTGGGCTGGATCTAGGTAATACCTTTTCCTTTTTGCGCCCCAACGATTTAGTCTGGAACTACGTGGTTGAGAATTACCTCAAAGGAAATTCACCACCGCCATTTGATTTGCTGTATTGGAACGGCGATTCGACCAATCTACCCGGCGCCATGTATTGCTGGTATTTGCGCCATCTATATCTACAAAATGAATTAGTGAAGCCAGGCAAGCTCAAGGTGTGCGGCCAAAAGGTCGACCTTTCATTAATTGATTGCCCCGCCTACATTTATGCATCGCACGATGACCATATTGTTCCGTGGCATAGCGGCTATCGCTCGACCCAAATACTCAAAGGCAAGAACCGCTTTGTACTGGGCGCATCCGGTCACATCGCTGGAGTGATTAATCCACCCGCAAAAAACAAACGCCACTACTGGGTCAATTCGCAGTTACCTGAAAAAGCAGAGGATTGGTTGGCCGGCGCTAAAGATGTGCGCGGCAGTTGGTGGCCAGACTACACCGAATGGCTCGCCCAATTTGGCGGCAAGCAAGTGAAGGCTAGCGCTAGCTTTGGGAATGCAAAGTATAAAAAAGGATTGGCCGCCCCTGGCAAGTACGTCAAAGAAAAAGCGGACGAAGCAAAGTAATTATTTGTATTAATCAATGCAATACCTTAAAGACGCAACACATATAAAGAAAAGAGGGTAATACGATGTCACAACGAATTGCTTATGTAACGGGTGGTATGGGTGGAATTGGTACCGCGATTTGCCAGCGGCTCTCTAAAAAAGGACATTTGGTTATTGCTGGCTGTGGACCGAATTCACCGCGCCGCGATCGTTGGCTCGGCGAGCAAAAAGAGTTGGGCTATAACTTCATTGCTTCCGAGGGAAATGTATCCGATTGGGCATCGACCGTAGCTGCGTTTGAAAAAGTAAAGGCCGAAGTAGGTCGCGTTGACATCTTAGTCAACAATGCAGGCATTACGCGGGACAGCGTCTTTCGTAAGATGACGCCAGAGGATTGGAAGGCGGTAATCGACACCAACCTCAATTCCTTGTTCAATGTCACGAAGCAGGTCATCGAAGGCATGATTGACAATAACTGGGGTCGCGTCATTAATATTTCCTCCGTCAATGGTCAAAAAGGGCAGTTTGGGCAAACCAACTACTCCACCGCGAAAGCCGGCTTACATGGCTTTACGATGGCCCTAGCGCAAGAAGTAGCTGGAAAAGGGGTCACGATCAATACGGTTTCCCCCGGTTATATTGCAACCGATATGGTGAAGGCAATTCGACCCGACGTGCTCGAAAAGATTGTCTCCGCCATCCCAGTAAAACGCCTTGGAACCCCCGATGAAATTGCTTCCATGTGTGCCTACATCGCCTCAGATGACGCCGCATTTGCTACTGGAGCCGACTTTTCCCTCAACGGCGGTATCCATACGGGATAATTCCAGAGCTAAACTGTCGGTTATGGCATTTATGTAGTACGGAGGATTGGGGATATGGCAACCAGAACAAAACGAGCGGGTGAAGAGCGGCTGATTAAGAAGTACCCTAATCGCCGTCTTTACGACACGCAAACTAGTACGTATGTGACTTTAGTTGACATCAAAGGGCTGGTGATGGCGAACGAGGCATTCAAGGTGGTTGACGCCAAAACCGAAGACGATCTCACGCGCAATATTTTGATGCAGATTATCTTGGAAGAAGAGGCATGTGGCTCCCCAGTCTTTTCTTCGCAAATGCTTTCGCAAATTATTCGTTTTTATGGCAATTCCATGCAAGGCCTTATGGGCAACTACCTGGAAAAAACCATGCAATCCTTTGTTGATATCCATGGCACATTAAGCGATCAATCCAAAGGCGTTACCGGCGGCGCAGATGCGTGGGCGCAAGCCATGAATATGCAAAATCCGATGATGCAAGGCTTGATGGGCAACTACATGGAGCAGAGCAAAGATCTGTTTATGAAGATGCAAGAGCAAATGCAAGGTTCGCAAGCGATGTTCAAGGGATTTCCTTTTACGCCGCCCACGCCTAAAAAAGAAAATAATTAGTTGTGGCGGGCAAGGTTGGTTTTGTTTCCTTAGGCTGCCCTAAGGCGCTGGTTGATTCAGAGCTCATCCTCACGCAACTGAGTGCGGAGGGGTATGAAACCGCCAAAGACTATTCGGGCGCCGATCTAGTCGTAGTTAATACCTGTGGCTTTATTGATTCTGCCGTCGAAGAATCGCTCGCGGCTATTGGTGAGGCCCTCTCTGAAAACGGCAAAGTGATTGTGACGGGCTGCCTTGGCGCGCGTAAAAATGACGACGGCTCTGATTTAATAAAAAGCATTCATCCAAAAGTGCTTGCAGTGACCGGGCCCCATGCTACTGCTGAAGTAATGCAAGCAATTCATTTGCATTTGCCTAAGCCACACGATCCGTTTACCGATTTACTGCCACCCATCGGGGTGAAGCTAACGCCAAAACATTACGCCTATTTAAAGATATCGGAAGGCTGTAACCACCGCTGTACTTTTTGCATCATTCCCAGCATGCGTGGCGATTTAGTCTCTCGGCCAATCGGTGAAGTCCTGATGGAGGCAAAGCGCCTGTTTGAGTCTGGCGTCAAGGAACTACTCGTTGTATCTCAAGATACCAGCGCCTATGGTGTTGATGTGCAATACCGTACAGGTTTTTGGGACGGCAAACCAATCAAAACAAAGATGTTCGATTTAGTCAGTGCTCTGAATCAAATTGCGCGTGAACATCAAGCCTGGGTGCGCTTGCATTACGTCTACCCCTATCCACACGTTGATGACGTAGTGCCCATCATGGCTGAGTTTAAAGAGCATGGCTTCGGACTTTTGCCTTACCTCGATATTCCATTGCAACATGCGCATCCCGATGTGCTCAAACGCATGAAGCGCCCTGCGAGCGGTGAGCGTAATTTAGACCGCATCGAGGCGTGGCGCGCCATCTGCCCTGAGCTCGTAATTCGCAGCACCTTCATTGCTGGGTTCCCAGGGGAAACCGAGGATGAATTTAGTTACCTATTGGATTTTTTAGATCAAGCGCAGATTGATCGTGCTGGCTGCTTTGCATATTCGCCGGTAGCAGGCGCCACAGCGAATGCACTTGAAGGTGCATTGGATCAATCGATTCGGGATGAGCGTCAGGCTCGCTTCATGGCAAAAGCAGAAAAAATATCGGTTGATCGGCTCAAAAATCGGGTGGGCAAGCGCATCTCCATTTTGGTTGATCACGTGAGCGAGGCGGGTGGCATTGGTCGTACCGCTGGCGACGCCCCGGAAATTGATGGAATAGTGCGAATCTTGCCAGTGAGCAAGCCATCTAAACGCTATCGGGTAGGTGATTTTGTTCGTGGAACAATTGTGGATGCACAGGGGCATGACCTGATTGCTCAATTGTAGGCAATCGGGTAAAAATACCCTAAATCAGTATATGCTGGATGGATTGAATGCTTAATTTAAGGGGATTACTATGAGTCGTGAAGTCGTTGTATTAAGTGCGGTACGTTCTGCCATTGGCGCTTTTAATGGGAGCCTGAGCAGCATGGAGCCATCTGAGCTCGGCGGTATCGTCATGAAAGAAGCGGTCGCACGATCCGGTGTGAACCCCCAAGACATTAATTACGTTACGGTTGGCAATACCATTCCTACCGACAGTCGCTATGCCTATGTTGCACGCGTTGCATCGATTCAGGCAGGCTTACCAATGGAATCTGTGGCGATGTCCTTAAACCGCCTCTGTAGCTCTGGCTTGCAAGCCATTGTCACCACGTCCCAAGCCATCATGCTGAACGATTGCGATTATGGCGTTGGCGGCGGCGTTGAAGTAATGTCCCGCGGCATGTACGGCTCTCCTGCGATGCGCAGCGGCGCGCGCATGGGCGATACCAAAATGATTGACCTGATGGTTGCGGTCTTAACCGATCCATTTGGCGTCGGCCATATGGGCGTCACTGCTGAAAATCTCGCTGAAAAATGGAAATTGACCCGTGAAGAGCAAGATGCATTTGCGGTAGAGTCGCACCGCAGGGCTAGCGTGGCAATTAAGGAAGGTCGCTTTAAGTCGCAAATTGTTCCCATCACCATCAAGTCTCGCAAAGGCGATGTGGTATTTGATACCGATGAGCATTGCAAGCCCGACACCACCATGGAAACGCTCGGTAAGATGAAGGCAGTTTTCAAAAAA
>JBEBBK010000058.1:0-6928 GCA_041158405.1 Pseudomonadota bacterium | reverse complement strand
TACCCAGGCTCTCCATTTATCTTGGCTCGTTTATTACGTCCACAAGATCGCCTGCGTTTATTTGAGCTCCACCCCAATGAAAATGATATTTTACGTGGCAATATCAATCAACTCAATCGCGCAAAGCAAGTGGATGTCTATTCTGCCGATGGCTTTAATCGACTCAAAGGTTTACTACCGCCGCCGAGTCGACGCGGCCTTGTCTTAATTGATCCGTCCTATGAGGACAAAAATGATTATCGCAATCTTGAATCGTGCCTAGAGGAATCGCTTGGCCGTTTTGCGACCGGCTGTTATGCCATCTGGTATCCCGTGATTGCGCGGCGTGAATCGATTGCGCTACCTGATCGACTCAAAGCACTTGCAAAAGCCCATCAACGGGCCTGGCTTTGTGCTGAGTTACGGGTTGAAAACGCTCCGGGTGAACGGCGCTTACAGGCTAGCGGTATGTTTGTATTTAATCCGCCCTGGACTCTGCAGGGTCATCTTAAAGATGCATTGCCTATTCTGAAAAACGCCTTGGGCTTGGATGCCGGGGCTAGTTACACCTTGCAATCCGGCGAAGCCTAGGGGTATTACTCTGAAGTTACCTGGAGCAGATTACCAATCGGCTTGCATCGAATAGCCCGAATCGTTTGCTTCGATTTCAACAATGACCCCCACGGGTAATGTCAGTTTATTTGGCTGATGCCCAAATGGCAGATCCGTCAGAATGGGAATCGAATCGGGCAAACGACTTCGAATTGCATCAAACGCGACTTGCAAGCTGTAGCCACGATCGTTGTCATACAAACGGTAAGATGAAAATCCGCCCATCAGAATTGCGCTTTGCTTGGCTAAGATTCCAGTATCGAGCAGTTGCATGAGCATGCGCTCAATCCGATAAGGATGTTCATTTACATCTTCCAGAAAAAGAATGCCGTTCTGATATTGCTGCTCGGCAGGAAAGTAAGGCGTACCAATCAAACTCGTGAGAACGGTTAGGTTGCCGCCCCAAAGCATGCCTGCAGTAGTTTTTGTTTTGCTACCCAAGCTGCTTAACGGCTGGCTTGTTTTAACTTGTGCACTCAGGCTACGCTCCTGAACCGCACGCTGAAAATGAGTCCACATAAATGGATCGGGCGCCACAACCTGATTGTCTACAATCCGGCCAAAATCGTAATTTAGCATGGGGCCAGCCAAACTAATTCCGCCTGTTTTTGCAAGCAAACCTAGGTGAAATGCAGTGAAATCACTATGCCCGCATATCTGCAGGCCAGACTTTACTGCCTTGTGAATTGCATGCCACTCGATGCTCCCAAGCAGGCGATGCAATCCATAGCCACCGCGCATCGCCATTACCGTTGTGCTTGCTGGCAATACGGCGAGGTGATTCAGTTCAGATAGTCGCTCTGCATCACTGCCTGAAAAGCGCTGATGGACGCGCTGCGTGCACTCTGCATTGAGTACCGATACGCCCTGCCCGATCAACCAGGAAATGCCAGCCTGCGGGCTACGTGCATCCAAACTAGCGCCCGATGGGGCAATCAACTGCACTTGCATTAACGGCGCTCCTTAAAAAAGCGTTTTAAAACCTGGCCACATTCTTCCGCCAACACACCACCCTCAGCTTGGGTTTGGTGATTGATTTGCGGGTTGGCAAACAAATTCAGCGCGCTTCCGGCGGCACCCGTTTTCGGATCCGGCGCACCATAAACCACACGCTCTACTCGTGCATGCAGCATCGCTCCTGCACACATCGCACAGGGCTCTAGGGTGACATACAGCGTTGTTCCAGGCAAGCGATAATTGCCTTCCGCCTGGCCAGCGCCGCGCAGCACTAGCATCTCAGCATGGGCACTGGGATCATGCAAGCCAATGGGTTGATTAAAGGCTTTGGCTAAGACCTGGCCATCTCGAACTAGTACTGCACCGACAGGCACCTCACCAGCTAAAGCAGCACAGTTCGCCTGCTCTATGGCTAGCGCCATGAATTGCTGATCGAGATCGGCCTGCATTTTTTAGACTTGGCTAATGTCCGCCCAGCAATTGGGGGTTTCATATAGGCGAATAGAGGCCAAGCGCAGTCTTCCATGAAAGGCTTCGGCAAAAATAGGCTCTAAGATTGCAAAAGCAGCATGCGCCAGATTTTCGACTGTGGGCACACCATCTAAAACGACTGTTTTATGGTCAGGCATTGAAGATAGAAATGCAAGTACCGCTTCGTCTTCTTTGGCCACTAAAAAAGCATGGTCCCATATGTTCACCAGATGTTCATTTGCGAGTCGCTTGATGTCTCCAAAGTCGAGCACCATCCCATCGTCCGCCTTACCAGGCGTCTCAAGTACATCGCCTGATACCGTCAACTCAATTGCATAGCGATGCCCATGCAGATGACGACATTGACCGTCGTGGTGAGGAATACGATGCCCTGCATCAAACTCAAGACGACGGGTGATGGTGATGGCAGGGGTGGGGGTACTCATCGAATTCCGATCCATTTATGGGTTTGTAAGCTCAGCCGCCATAGCGGCCTTTTTTGGCAAATGCGTACTGCTAATGCGGTATTGTCTAAGCGCAGCGGCCCGTCCATAGGCTGAATGTAGCGATGACGGTAATCCATTCGCTCAAATCGGGTCAGCAGTTGATCCAATCCATCATGGCCTACTTGCGGAACCACTAACTTCATTTCATCGGCCTGCAAAACTACTAATTCTGAGCCTGCCTTTGGGCTGACACAAACCCAATCTACTCCTTTAGGTACAGGCAAAGTACCATTGGTCTCAATCGCAATTTCAAAATGCAATGCATGCAAGGCATGGATTAAATCTGCATCGAGTTGCAACAAAGGCTCACCACCAGTAAAGACAACATAGCGATGGTGGCTAGCACCACCCACCGCCTGCCAAGCAAGCTCAATTTGCGCAGCTAAGTCTGCAGCAGTCTCAAATTTTCCGCCGCCATCGCCATCCGTGCCAACAAAGTCGGTATCGCAAAATTGGCACACTGCATTTGCACGATCCTCTTCGCGCCCGCTCCACAAATTGCATCCCGCAAAACGGCAAAAAACGGCTGCGCGACCAGCATGCGCGCCCTCGCCTTGTAGCGTAGCAAAAAGTTCTTTTACGCTATACATTGAGTTTGATCACTTCCACGAGACCAGCTCCCACTTAGTGCTGTTTTCCAACAAGACTGCATCTATCTGCCCCTGTATTTGAAACGATCCCGATGACTCACGTGCAACCCAGCGCCCAATTTGTGGCGCAAACCAGATTGTCTCGCGGCGAATGGAATTAACTACTTTCGAATCATTGTTCTCAAAATTAATGAGGTTCTGAAAACGCAATGCAATAAAGTCACCTGCTGGTACGGTAATTTTTTCCCAGCCGTGAGCACTCATGTAAAGCTGCCAATCGTTTTTATTTTGCGGATACCCGCTGATGTTGTACTTAGAAAACACTTCTTTGTTCCAACTGCTGCTCATTTTTTCTGGCCACAATGGAATCGCCGGATTGAAGTTTAGTACCTTACCCCAATGGGGATCCGTAATCACCATGCCGTGCGGCCCTTGAATTTCGCTGGGTAATGGCGAACCATACTCATCCGAGCGAGTGACTGTAATGGTCTTTCCTATGCCGCTGATCTTCTCCACGACCACGCCACGGGTTTGACCGCTAAAAAAATCGCGCTCAAGATAGCACCATTCCTGCCCAATCTGTGGCGAACGTACTAATGGCATCGGCATTGGTGCGGCCACTGGAATGCCGTGGTCACGGGAAATGGGGATGCCGCACCCAATCGGCGCTATGGCTGAAGCGGCAATAAATAGTCTGCGTGTTTTTTGCATATTGCGTTGCTCTCTCGCTTACTTTCTTCAGATGCAATTGCTCTAAAACCGCCCCCTAAAATGCAGTCTAATTCTCTATGGCATATGCATAAAAGCAATTAAATCAAACACTTATTCCAGAAAGAGTCATTTTTTTGCGAATTTGCTCTGCTTAAAAGTTCTTAATTATTGAATTGTAACAGCCTAATTCTGATAAAAATCAGTACCTTAGCAAAACCGGATTGCCCCTCAATCAAAGGCTAAGCGAGCAGACTGAATGAAAAAAGTCACTTAAAAGTTACCCGCGTTGCTCCATCAACAAGCCTTTAGAAATTGTTTGGTCAGCAGCCGCATATACCCTCTAGAGCTAATATAAAAAGAATGGGGTTTGTGTTCCTATAATTCATTCGTTTATCCGCACCTGAAATGAGATTTCCATGTCACTAAAACTAAAAAAATCTGCTCTTGCGCTCGCTATGACTGCAGGCGCATTAATGTCTTCCAACGCCCTATCCCAAAAGGCGCCCAATGTATTGATTTTGTGGGGGGATGACATTGGCCAATTCAATATCAGCGCCTACAACCAGGGCATGATGGGATACAAGACGCCAAACATCGACAGCATTGCTAAACAAGGCGCCTTGTTTACCGACTGGTATGGTCAGCAAAGTAGCACTGCTGGCAGAGCCGCATTCATTACTGGTCAATCTCCGATTCGTACGGGCCTAACTAAAGTTGGCTTACCCGGAACACCGGAAGGCATGCGCAAAGAAGATCCAACCTTAGCCACCCTATTGAAGGCGCGTGGCTATAAAACCGGTCAGTTTGGCAAAAACCATTTGGGTGATCGCGATGATATGTTGCCAACCGCCCATGGCTTTGATGAGTTTTTTGGCAACCTCTACCACCTCAATGCAGAGGAAGAGCCCGAGAATGTGGATTACCCAAAAAACCCAGAATTCAAAAAGAAATTTGGCCCGCGTGGCGTGATTCATAGCTTTGCTGGCGGCAAGATTAACGACACTGGACCGCTGACCCGCAAGCGCATGGAGACCATTGACGATGAAGTGATGGTCAAGACGCTGGACTTTATGGAGCGTGCCAAAAAAGAAGATAAGCCCTTCTTTATTTGGTGGAACTCCACTCGCATGCATATTTTTACGCACCTCAAAGAAGCATCCCGCGGCAAAACTGGTCTTGGCGTCTATGCCGATGGCATGGTTGAACACGATGGGCATGTTGGCACCTTGCTTGCCAAACTGAAAGAGCTCGGCCTGGATGAAAACACCATCATCATGTATTCCACCGATAACGGCGCAGAAACATTTACTTGGCCTGATGGCGGAACCACCATGTTCCGCGGCGAAAAGAACACCAACTGGGAAGGCGGCTATCGCGTTCCTGCCATGATCAAATGGCCTGGCGTCATCAAACCAGGTACTGTGATCAACGACATTGCAGCGCATGAGGATATGGTCCCCACATTGCTGTCTGCAGCAGGTGATAAAACCGTAAAACAAGACTTACTCAAGGGGCGAAAGATTGGCAATCGATCCTATAAGGTGCATTTGGATGGTTATGACCTACTACCCTCCTTCAAGGGTGAAACCAAAGACTGGCCGCGCAGGGAATTTATCTACTGGACGGACGACGGTAGTGTTGCCGCATTGCGCTATGACAATTGGAAGCTCACGTTCATGAAGCAGGAAGCTGAAGGCTTGGAGGTATGGCAAAAACCATTCACCGTATTGCGCGCGCCCGCCTTAACCAACCTCCGCATGGATCCGTTTGAGCGTGCTCAACAAGAGCACGCCATGGGTTATCAGCGTTGGTATTTAGATCGCATGTTCATGATTGCTCCAGCAGGTGCTTATGTCGGCAAATGGCTGCAAAGCTTTAAAGAATTTCCGCCCCGCCAAAAGCCTGGTAGCTTTAATTTAGATCGGGTAATGGAAGCAGTATCCCAACCCCAGAATAAATAAGCCTTAAAGTCGTCTCATCAAAATCTGCTACCCTTTTGGTTAGCAGATTTTTTTATTTCAATACCTAGTTAAATCTACTCATCATGAAATCGATTTTCGTAAGTCTGCTTCTCATTTTTTCTGGCAGCGCCATTGCGCAAGACCCACTGCCCGCATGGAACGATGGTCCAAGTAAAAAAGCCATTATTCGCTTTGTTCAAGATACGACGCGTGTAGGCGCCCCTCAATTTATTCCGCCAGAAGAGCGTATTGCCGTATTTGATAACGATGGCACGCTGTGGAGCGAGCAACCTCTGTATGTTCAGCTTGCCTTCGCCATCGACCGAATCAAAGCCTTGGCTCCGCAAAACCCACAATGGAAAACCCAGCAGCCATTTAAAGCCGTATTGGAAAATGATATTCAAACAATTAAGGCTAGCGGGCATAAGGGCCTATTTGAACTGATTGCAGCCACGCATGCAGGAATGAGCACTGAGGCCTTTCAGGTTATCGTCAGCGATTGGCTTAAAACGGCGCGCCATCCTGTCAGTAATAGACCGTATACCGAAATGGTCTATCAACCGATGATCGAACTGCTGGCTTACCTAAGATCCAATGGGTATACCAACTACATCGTCTCTGGTGGCGGTACTGAGTTCATGCGCCCATGGACGCAAAAGGCCTACGGTATTCCGCCAGAACGGATTATTGGTAGTACCATCAAATCCAAATTCGTCGAGGTCAAAGGCCAATACCGCATTATTGGGCTGCCAGAGCTGGAGTGGATTAATGATGGTCCGAATAAGCCCCTCTCCATTCAACACCAGATTGGTAGGCGCCCTGTGATTGCCTTTGGCAACTCCGACGGCGACCAGGACATGCTGTTATGGACTACTGGAGCCCCTGGCCCGCGGCTAGGTGGAATTATTCAACATACCGATGGCGTAAGGGAAGTTGCCTATGATCGCAAGTCAGCAATCGGCAAACTCAATACCGCACTGGACCTGGCTCCAAAAAATAATTGGCTCGTAGTCGATATGAAAAAAGACTGGCGCACCATCTTTCCAGCGGCGCAAACCAAATAAGCGGCTAAGGCGTCAAGAGGAATTTATTTGGGCAGGCGCCCTAGGTGCTTCAAAATACGAATGACGTCCGGCCCAAT
>JBEBBK010000057.1:0-6929 GCA_041158405.1 Pseudomonadota bacterium | reverse complement strand
AGGGAACTGGGGCCAACCAGTGGTTTAACGCAAGCACCGAGGCGATGCGCCGCCCACACCAGCTCCGCTCCAGGATCAGCCACTCCAGGTACGCCCGCCTCAGACATCAGGCCAATATCGATGCCACGCAGCAAAGGCTCCAGGAGTGCTTCCGGTTTAATTTTGTCGCCGTACTTGGCATTACGCGCAGCACCACGCCATTCGGTCATCTGCATTTCTTGTATGGAGCACGCCAAAGGCACAAGGCCATCCATCGACTTTAATAAGGCACGCGCTGTTTTCGCGTCTTCGACAATCCAATGCGTGAGTTGCGATGCGCAGCGCATCGTTTCAATTGGCATGACGTGCGGAAGCTGTGCGGAGCGATCATCATCGCCCAAGGTATTGGGCACTAAATAGAGGGCTCCTAGCTTCGATGCAGTCTTCATTGCAGATCATTTCGTGAGGGGGGAATTTCAAAACCGGCATCCCGCAGCATCGTACTTAATGCAATCAAGGGTAAGCCGATGAGCGCAGTTGGATCATCTGAGCAAATTGATTCCAGTAGGGCAATACCCATACCCTCACATTTCGCGCTTCCCGCGCAATCATAGGGCTGCTCTAACTTGAGATAACTGATCAGAGTGGTATCGGGCAAGTCCCGAAATCGAACCTCGGTTGTGACATTCATGGCGACAGAATGATCTGCCCGCATGAGGCAGACGGCAGTATGAAAGTAGACAGTCTGGCCGCGCATGCGCTGCAACTGCACAAGCGCATTGTCAAAATTACCCGGCTTGCCAATTGCTTCGCCATGCAGATCAGCAGCCTGGTCTGAGCCGATGACCCAGGCATTCGGATGACCCTTTGCAATGGCAGTCGCTTTTACAATAGCAAGGCGCAGAGCCATTGCGGCAACACCCTCATTTGGAAGGGGGCGCTCATCTACCTCGGGCGAAATAGCCTCAAAAGGCAAGCCCAAGCGCGCCAATAGGTCGCGACGGTAAATCGAGCTCGAAGCCAAAATGAGTGGCTGTGTTTGTAAGTTACCCATGCAGCAAGCGTACCTTCATTTAGACTAAGACCATGAATCGTAATCCCGTTTTGCCTTCGCTGACCCTGCCCACCGAGCCTAAGGCGCTGCGCTCCGTCGATCTGCTGGTGCCTCAGACCTACTCTGGACAGGGATTTCTGGCGCTCAATGCACTGCCGCGAGTCGCTTTAGAGGCCGCCGAACGCTCCGCAGACGATGGCTTTGTGTGGTCAGTCAATACCTTCTTTGATGGGATAGCGGGCGGTGAGCCCCGCCTCAAAATGAATTTAAGTCTGAAGGGTCAGATGCACCTCATATGCCAGCGTTGCATGCAGCCCTGCCTGGTTCAGATTGACGAGGTGCGGCAGTTCGTGTTTTTGGCGAATGAGGCGCTGGCGGACGCCTTTCCGATGGAGGATGATGCGCTCGAGCCCCTAGTAATGTGTTCGCAGTTTGATCTGCTGGGGACGATCGAGGATGAGATTTTGCTCTCCCTGCCATTGATTCCAAAGCACCCCGAGGGTATGTGTGAGCCCGCCGCTCTGGGGTCTGGGGCAGACGACCCCCTGAACCACGGCGAAACAGCAAAAAAACCAGATAATCCCTTTAACATATTGAAAAATATGAAGAAAAAAGAGTAGATCGAGTCACTATATCGACTACTTAAGGGCTTTAATTCCACTTGGGAAGCCTGGTTTTTGGCCGTTTCTATGCTAGAATCTCGCATTGCTCAGGAGTTCAACATGGCCGTCCAACAAAATAAAAAATCCCCTTCCAAGCGTGGCATGCACCGTGCACACGACTTTTTAACTGCACCCGCTACTGCTGTTGAGGCGACTACTGGTGAGGCACACTTGCGTCACCACATTTCCCCAAACGGCTACTACCGTGGCCGCAAAGTGGTTAAAACCAAGAACGATTAATTCTTCAAATCTCCTGATCGAAGCGGCTCTAATCTAATTAAGCCGCTTTTTTCTTAAAACCGATTTGCAGCAATGACCGAACCCAAGAGTGTGACTCTCGCAGTCGATGCCATGGGCGGAGACTACGGTATCTCGATCACCGTTCCCGCGAGTTGCGCTTTTCTAGCTAGCCATGCGGATGTCAATATCACCTTAGTTGGAAATGTCGACGCGATTGAACTTGCCTTGAGCGAGCTCAGCGATGTTCCGCGTGACCGCATTCACCTTATTGCAGCCACCGAAGTGGTGTTAATGGATGATTCCATTGAGGTCGCCTTGCGTCGTAAAAAAGATTCATCGATGCGGGTTGCCATTGAACAAGTTAGGGATCAAAAAGCCGATGCCATTATTTCTTCAGGCAATACTGGCGCCTTGATGGCCATCTCGCGATATGTCCTTAAAACTCTGGATGGCATTGATCGTCCAGCGATTGCAACGGGCATGCCAAATGAATTGGGTGGTGCCACAACCGTTTTAGACCTGGGTGCTAACGCCGATTGTGAACCCCTGCACTTGATGCAATTTGCGCAGATGGCGGACGTGATGGTGCGGGTGGTAGAAGGAAAGCCAAGCCCGACGATTGGTTTACTCAATATTGGCGAAGAAGTGATCAAAGGCAACGAAGTTGTCAAGCTCACCGGTGAATTATTGCGCGCTAGCAATCTCAACTTTTATGGCAATGTTGAAGGCAACGATATTTTTAAGGGCACGACTGACATTGTGGTGTGCGATGGTTTTGTGGGTAATGTGCTTTTGAAGGCCAGTGAAGGATTAGCCAAAATGATGAGTGGCTTGATTCGCCATGAATTCAATCGGTCGTGGTTAACCAAAGTTATGGCGATGTGTGCCATGTTGCCCTTACTTCGGGTACGCAAGCGGGTTGATCACCGGCGTTACAACGGCGCAGTATTGCTTGGTCTACGCGGATGCGTGATTAAAAGCCACGGCTCTGCGGATAGTTTCAGTTTTGGCTTTGCTCTGGAGCGAGCATACGATGCAGCAAAAGGCAATATGGTGGAACGCATTGCCGAGGCATTTGCAATGAGGGCGCCAGCATGACAATCTATTCCCGCATTGCCGGCACCGGCAGTTATTTGCCCGCGCTGCGCTTAAGCAATGATGATCTAGTCGCACGCCTGGCAAAGTCTGGTTTGGAGACCAGTGACGAGTGGATTAAAACGCGGAGTGGTATTGAGGCACGTCACTTTGCAAGCGATAGCGAGCTCACCAGCGACCTTGGCATGAAAGCAGCCCTGGCTGCAATGGTAAGCGCCAATTGCACTGCTGCCGATCTTGATCTGATTATTTTGGCGACCTCCACGCCAGATCATTTGGGCGGCTTCCCGAGTACGGCATGCGTTATTCAAGATAAGTTAGGCGCCCACCATGGCTGCGCCGCTTTTGATGTGCAAGCGGTATGCGCTGGATTTATGTATGCCATGGCAGTTGCCGATGCCATGATACGAACAGGCTCTTATCGCAAGGTATTAGTGATTGGTGCAGAAGTGTTTTCCCGCATCTTGGATTTTCAAGACCGCACCACCTGCGTCTTGTTTGGTGATGGCGCGGGTGCAGTCATTCTCGAGGCCAGCGGTGAGCCAGGCATCTTGGCCAGTGCATTGCATGCCGATGGTAGTCAGCGCGAGATTTTGTGCGTTCCAGGCCGGGCTGTGAGCGGCGGAATTACAGGATCCCCTTTCATGACCATGGATGGTCAGGCTGTATTCAAATTAGCCGTCAAAGTACTCGAGCAAGTTGCCCATGAGGTACTCGATCGGGCGAACCTAAAACCCGAACAAATTGATTGGCTCGTGCCACACCAAGCCAATATTCGGATCATGGAAGGCACAGCCCGCAAGATGGGTATGTCGATGGATAAAGTGATTGTGACGGTTTCAGAGCATGGCAATACATCTGCTGCGTCGATTCCATTGGCGCTCGACGCTGGCGTACGATCGGGGCAAATTCAGCGCGGTCAACACCTCTTGTTAGAGGGTGTGGGCGGCGGTTTTGCCTGGGGCGCGGTCGTCCTAAAATACTAATTCAGCGATTCTTTGGAATTTTTCATATGACATTTGCATTTGTTTTTCCGGGCCAAGGCTCCCAGTCAGTCGGAATGCTCAACACTATTGCGGATCGCCCTGAAGTGCGCGCCACCATTCAAGAGGCATCCGATGCCCTGGGTGAGGACATCGGTAAGTTAATTGCTGAAGGACCTGCCGAAGCCCTATCGCTCACCACCAATACACAGCCCGTCATGCTGACAGCAGGAGTTGCGTTTTATCGCGCCTGGTTAGCCGCAGGCGGACCCAAACCCGCAGTGATGGCTGGACATAGCTTAGGTGAGTACTCCGCCTTGGTGGCATCCAATGCATTGGCATTCAAGGACGCAGTACCTTTGGTGCGTTTTCGTGCAGAAGCGATGCAAAGTGCAGTTCCAGTTGGCACGGGCGGCATGGCAGCCATTTTGGGTTTGGATGATGCGACTGTAGTTGAGGTTTGCCACGCAGCAAGTCAGGCTGCAGGCGGGGTGGTAGAGGCTGTGAATTTCAATGCGCCTGGGCAGGTGGTGATTGCGGGTGCGAATGCCGCGGTGACCAAAGCCTGTGAGCTACTAAAAGAAGCGGGCGCTAAGCGCGCTTTACCATTGCCAGTGTCAGCGCCATTTCATTCATCGCTGTTGCAGCCCGCCTCAGAAAAACTGAAAACGTATTTTGAAAACCTGGCGTTAGTTGCTCCTGAAATTCCGGTGATTAACAATGTGGATGTCACCATTCTCAGTACGCCAGCGGAGATTAAAGAGTCTCTGGTGCGCCAGGCTGCAAAACCCGTGCGCTGGCAAGAAATTATTCATGCCATGGCAGGGCAGGGTGTTACCCAGGTATATGAATGCGGTCCCGGCAAAGTGCTGGCAGGATTAACGAAGCGCATTCATGAGGGCGTCATAGGTCTGCCGATTTTTGATGCAGTGAGCTTGAATGAAGCCTTAGAAGCAGTCAAGCAACAATAAGGACAAGGAAGAAAGATGAATCTGGATTTAACAGGACAAATCGCGCTGGTGACCGGTGCCTCACGCGGTATTGGGCAGGCCATTGCAGATGCCTTGATGCAAGCGGGCGCCAAGGTCATTGGTACTGCAACGACTGCGGAGGGCGCTGCTGCAATTGATGCACGTTTAAAGACCAATGGCGGCCGTGGAGTCGCCCTGAACGTGACAGACCCAAAGGCATGCGAAGGCATTATTGATTTAATCGTGAAGGACTTTGGTGGCATTCAGATTTTGGTCAACAATGCCGGTATTACTCGCGATCAACTCGCAATGCGTATGAAATCGGAAGAATGGACCGATGTAATCGATACCAATCTGAGTGCGGTGTTTCGTTTGTCGCAGGCGGTGTTGCGTCCAATGATGAAAGCACGCTCCGGTCGCATTATTAACATCACCTCGATTGTTGGGCATATGGGAAATCCAGGCCAAGCGAACTATGCGGCCGCAAAGGCTGGGGTATCAGGAATGACTCGGGCCTTGGCTCGCGAGATTGGCAGTCGTAACATTACCGTCAATTGCGTTGCCCCCGGTTTTATTGATACCGATATGACCCGCGCTTTAAGTGAAGAGCAGCAAAATGCGCTCAAGGCCAATATCCCATTGGCCCGCTTGGGTACCCCCGAAGATGTGGCTCAGGCGGTCGCTTTTTTAGCCTCCCCCGCAGCCGCCTACATCACCGGAAATACCCTCCACGTCAATGGTGGCCTGTACTTAGCCTAATTTTACCGATCCGGAAAGAGGCAGTTCTGCCACTGTTTGTGCCAAACTGCTAAAATCCTTTAATCATTTTTTACAACCCCTGGGGGACTTAATGGATAACATCGAACAACGCGTTAAGAAGATCGTCGCTGAACAATTAGGCGTAGCTGAAGGAGACATTAAGAATGAGTCATCCTTTGTTAATGACTTAGGCGCTGATTCACTTGACACAGTTGAATTGGTCATGGCTTTGGAAGATGAGTTTGGTATTGAAATTCCAGACGAAGAAGCTGAAAAAATTACGACTGTTCAACTCGCAATCGATTTTGCTAAATCAAAAGCCCAGGGTTAATTCCTGAGCTAGGCCCAAGGCTGTGTCTGCAATTAAAAACCAGCGCCGCGTGGTTGTCACCGGCCTGGGGATTATTTCCCCAGTAGGCAATTCAGTTGACACTGCATGGGCTAGCGTCATGAGTGGCAAAAGCGGTATTGCCACCATTACCAAGTTTGATCACACCCCGCTGAGCGTTCATTTTGCGGGTGAGGTGAAAGACTTCAATGTAGAAGAGTACGTCTCAGCCAAAGAAGCGCGTCATATGGATACCTTTATCCATTACGGCATTGCTGCTGGCACACAGGCGATTCGTGACAGTGGCATTGAAATCACCGAAGAAAATGCCGAGCGTATTGGCGTTATGGTGGGTTCTGGCATTGGCGGTTTGCCGATGATCGAAGACACGGGTGCTGAACTGCTTGCCCGTGGCCCACGCCGAATTTCTCCCTTCTTTGTTCCTGGCTCCATCATTAATATGATTTCGGGGCATTTGAGTATTCTGTTTAATCTCAAAGGCCCTAACGTGGCTGCGGTGACTGCCTGTACAACCGGTTTGCACAGCATTGGTTTGGCTGCACGCTTAATCCAATATGGCGATGCCGATGTGATGGTCGCTGGCGGTGCAGAGTCCACCATTTCTGCGTTGGGCGTGGGCGGCTTTGCTGCTGCCCGGGCCCTATCGACCCGTAATGATGATCCAGCCACCGCTTCCCGTCCTTGGGATAAAGACCGCGATGGCTTTGTGTTGGGTGAAGGCGCCGGCGTTGTGGTGCTCGAAGAGTACGAGCATGCGCGTGCGCGTGGCGCAACCATTTACTGTGAATTGCTTGGTTTTGGCATGAGCGGAGACGCCTATCACATGACCGCCCCGAA
>JBEBBK010000056.1:0-6961 GCA_041158405.1 Pseudomonadota bacterium | reverse complement strand
CATCGACGTTAAGCACATCCAGCTTACTCTCAAGCAAGGCAATCCCTGGTAATAAGCGATCGCGATGCAAGCCATTCGGATAAAGCTGGTCCGGCTTGTAATTGGAGGTCATGATGAACTGCACCCGATCTTCAAATAGCGCGCTCAAAAGCCGATACAGAATCATGGCATCCGCAATATCGTTAATATGAAACTCATCAAAGCAAATTAAACGATAGCGCTGGGCAATGCGCTTAGACAATTCATCTAAGGGATCAGCCATACCAGAGAGCTCATGCAACTCACGATGCACCTCGCGCATGAATTCATGAAAATGAATACGGATCTTTTTCTCTAGAGGTGAGGCGGCAAAAAAACAATCCATTAAGAAGGATTTGCCACGACCTACCCCACCCCAGAGGTAGACTCCCCTGGGTAGTGCGGGGTGGAATAATTTTTTGGTGAGGGCGTTGCTGCGCACATCTTTATACGCAACCCATTCATCCTCGCAGCGCTGCAGGCGTTCCACTGCGCGCTCCTGCGCGGGATCGGAATGAAACCCGCGCGCCTCCAGCTCTTTTCGGTAGAACGCGAGTGTGCTCAACTTACATATTTAATGCGCGTTGATCCGTTGCTAATGCCGCTTCACGCATTACCTCCGACAAACTGGGATGTGGATGGCAAATGCGTGCAATGTCTTCTGCAGCCGCCTTAAACTCCATAGCAACTGCAGCTTCCGCAATCAGATCCGAGGCATTTGGCCCAATAATATGCACGCCAAGAATTTCGTCGGTCTTCGCATCCGCTAAAAACTTAACAAATCCATCGGCGCGCGCCATGCCAAGGGCGCGGCCATTTGCGGCAAACGGAAACTGGCCTGCTTTATACGCAATACCAGCGGCTTTTAACTGCTGTTCGGTTTTGCCTACCCATGCAATTTCAGGATCGGTATAGATTACCCATGGAATACAGTTGTAGTCGATATGGGGCTTTTGGCCTGCAATGATTTCGGCAACCAGCACGCCCTCGTCTTCCGCCTTGTGGGCTAGCATCGGTCCACGCACGACGTCACCGACGGCATAGACTCCAGGGGCCGCAGTAGCGCAAGTGTGGTCATCAATAGGAATGAAACCGCGCTCATCAACCTTAAGGCCAATGGACTCTAAGTTGAGTTTGTCGGTATTGGGTACACGACCTACGGAAACAATTAAACGATCGCATTCGAGCTTTTGTGCTTTGCCATCAGCGTCTTGATACTGAACCACTACGCCTTTTTTATCCGCCTTGACGTCACCAATCTTGACGCCCATATTGATTTTGAGGCCTTGCTTTACAAAAATCTTATGGGCCTCTTTCGCAATGCCTTCATCGCAGGCACCCAAGAAAGTAGGCAAGCCTTCTAAGACGGTTACTTCAGAGCCAACCCGGCGCCAAACCGATCCCAGCTCCAAGCCGATCACACCAGCGCCAATAACACCCAAACGCTTGGGAATGGAATCAAACTTGAGGCCACCAATGTTGTCGCATATCAGGACGTTATCAACTGGGATATTGGGTAAATGGCGCGCCTTGGATCCGGTTGCAATGATCACATTCTTTGCAGTCACCGTGCTGGCATCTTTGCCGTCGATCTGAATCTGATACCCATCTGCCGTTTTTCCAACAAAAGAAGCGTGACCTTTAAGGGTTGTGATCTTATTCTTGCGAAACAGAAACTGAATGCCCGCCGTCATCTTTGTCACGATCGAGTCTTTGCGCGCCAGCATTTTGTTGGAATCGAGCTTAACCGAACCGACGGTAATGCCATGATCGGCAACATGGTGGCTGATCTTTTCAAACTCCTCTGAGGAGGCAAGCAAGGCCTTGGAAGGAATACATCCCACATTCAAACAGGTACCACCTAAACGTGGCTCGCCCTTCGGATCATCGTAGGCATTGGATTCAGCGCAGGCTACTTTAAAACCGAGCTGAGCAGCTCGAATCGCTGCAATATAACCGCCGGGGCCCGCACCGATAACGAGTACATCAAACACTTGACTCATGTGTTCGCCCCTTACAGATCAAGCAGGAGACGTGAAGGATCTTCTAACGCTTCCTTCATGGCAACCAAACCGAGCACTGCTTCGCGACCATCAATGATGCGGTGGTCGTACGATAAGGCCAAGTAATTAATGGGGCGGATCACAATTTGCCCATCCTCCACCACTGCACGCTCCTTGGTTGCATGAATGCCCAAGATCGCTGACTGCGGTGGGTTGATGATTGGCGTCGACAGCATTGATCCAAACACACCACCGTTTGAAATGGAGAAGGTGCCGCCCGTTAACTCCTCAATCGATAGCTTACCGTCACGGGCTTTAGCTCCGTACTCGGCAATCTGCTTCTCGATATCGGCTAGGTTCATTTGGTCAACATCACGCAAAATGGGCACCACTAAACCGCGTGGCGAACTAACCGCGATACCGATATCAAAGTAACCGTGATACACAATGTCATTGCCATCCACCGATGCGTTGAGCAAAGGGAATTTCTTTAAGGCATGGGTTGCTGCTTTGACAAAAAAGGACATGAAGCCCAGCTTGACGCCATGGGTCTTTTCAAAGACGTCCTTGTATTTATTGCGCATGGCAATCACTGGGCCCATATTGACTTCATTGAAGGTCGTCAGAATGGCATTGTTTGCTTGCGACTCCAGCAAGCGCTCAGCAATCCGCGCGCGCAAGCGACTCATCGGCACGCGCTCTTCTGGACGCTCACCCATGGGTACTGCAATTCCCGGTAAAGCAGGTGAGGCTACTTTTGCAGGCTTGGATCCGCCAGCGGCAGCGCCAATCACATCGCCTTTGGTAATGCGGCCATCGCGTCCCGTGCCGGCAACCTGTGCTGGACTGATATTCTTTTCTGCCATCATTTTGGCGGCCGAGGGTGCAGCGCTCGCGCTAGCAATGGGAGCTGCAGCGGGTTTGGTGGCAGGGGCTGCACTACTAGCTGCAGCAGGCGCGACTGCAATTGCCGGCGCTGCAGTAGCAGAGGCCGTAGCCGTGCTGTCAATCTTCGCAATCACTTGCTCAGCAACAACGGTACCGCCATCACCAACCACCAATTCAACAAGGACGCCAGCCGATGGGGATGGCACCTCAAGCACCACTTTATCGGTCTCAATCTCAATCAGAATTTCGTCCTGACCAACTGCTTGGCCCACCTTTTTTTTCCACTGCAATAAGGTTGCCTCAGCAACCGACTCCGACAACTGGGGAACTTTAACTTCAAAAATAGCCATGATTCTTCCTAATAAATAATGTGATGTGAACTTGCCGGAACTTATTTAGTAACGACGTATCCCTTGAGTTTGGCAAAGGCCGCGTTGATCAGCGACTTCTGTTGTTCTTGATGGAGGTGGGCATAACCAACCGCCGGAGAGGCTGAGGCAGGACGACCGGCATACGCCATTCGCATTCCCTCGCTCATGTTTTCCAAAATGTTGTGCTGAATAAAGAACCAAGCGCCCTGGTTTTGCGGCTCATCCTGACACCACACCACTTCCTCTAGTGCTGGGTATTTTTTCATTTCAGTAGAAATGGCTTTATGTGGGAACGGATAAAGCTGCTCGATACGAATAATCGCAACATCACCAATCGACTTATCGGCACGCGCTTTGGCAAGGTCGTAATAGACTTTGCCAGAGCACATGATGATCCGAGTAACCTTTTTAGGATCAATCGATTCATCGCGCTCAGGCAGTACCGTATGGAACACCCCTTTTGTAAATTCGATTAAGGGGGACGCCGCTTCCTTGTTACGCAGCAAAGACTTTGGCGTCATCAAAATAAGAGGCTTGCGGAACTGGCGGATCATTTGGCGACGTAACACGTGGAAAATCTGCGCCGCGGTGGTTGGCTGAATCACCTGCATATTAGTATCTGCGCACAGCTGCATAAAACGTTCGAGTCGTGCCGAAGAATGCTCTGGCCCTTGACCTTCGTAACCGTGCGGCAACATCATGACAAGGCCATTTACCCTGCCCCACTTCACTTCGCCCGAGGCAATGAACTGGTCAATCACCACTTGCGCTCCGTTAGCAAAATCACCAAACTGCGCCTCCCAAATAGTTAAGGTGTTGGGCTCGGCTGCAGCATAGCCGTATTCAAAACCCAATACGGCCTCTTCAGACAGAATGGAATCGATTACGGTAAATGGGGCCTGGTCTTTTGCTACGTGCTGCAAGGGAATATAGGTGCCGGTATCCCATTTTTCGCGATTTTGATTGTGCAATACCGCATGACGGTGCGTGAACGTTCCGCGGCCGCTGTCTTCTCCAGATAGGCGCACGGGATAACCGCTGGCAACCAACGAAGCAAATGCCATGTGCTCGCCCATACCCCAGTCGACATTGATTTCACCGCGACCCATTGCGGCGCGATCAAGCAATACCTTTTCGACCAAGGGATGCACTTTCAGGCCCGCTGGGACGGTGCTAATTTTTTCTGCCAAACGCTTCCACTCGGTCAGTGGAATGGCGGTATCGGCACTATCGGTCCACTTCTTATTTAAGAAGGGCGACCAATCCACCGCAAACTTCCCTTTGAAGTTACTGAGAACAGGGTCCGATGTTTGCACGCCCGCCTCCATCGCGGCGCGATAGTCTTTTACCATCACGTCACCGGTACCGGCCGGCACTACGCCCTGCGCTTCCAATTTTTCTGCGTACAACTTGCGCGTGCCTGGATGCGCGCTGATGATTTTGTACATCAAAGGCTGGGTCATGGCCGGCGAATCTTGTTCGTTATGTCCTAATTTACGGAAACAAACGATGTCGATTGCGACGTCTTTCTTGAATTGACTCCGAAACTCGACAGCCCACTGCGTAGCCAGAACAACCGCTTCTGGATCATCGCCATTCACATGCAATACCGGAGCATCAATCACTTTCATGATGTCGGTGCAATACAGACTGGAGCGCAAGTCACGCGGATCAGACGTTGTAAATCCAATCTGATTATTAATCACAATATGGATCGTGCCGCCAGTGGAATAGCCACGCACCTCAGCCATGGCTAGGGTTTCTTGCATTACGCCCTGACCTGCAATCGCAGCATCGCCATGCACCAAAACAGGCAATACTTGGCTGCCGGTTAGATCGCCTCGACGCTCCATCCGCGCACGTGCAGAGCCCTCAACCACGGGGTTGACGATTTCTAAATGGGATGGGTTAAAGGCCAAGGACAAATGCACTGGGCCGCCAGGCGTTGAAATATCACTCGAGAAACCTTGGTGGTACTTCACGTCACCAGCTGGAAGGTCTTCAGGGGCTTTGTGCTCAAACTCCGCAAATAAATCCGTTGGCATTTTTCCAAGGACATTGACCAGAACATTCAATCGGCCTCGATGGGCCATTCCAATCACAATCTCTTGCACTCCGCGGCTTCCCGCATCGCGGATCAACTCATCCATGCAGGCGATGAAGCTCTCGCCGCCCTCAAGCGAAAAGCGTTTCTGTCCAACGTACTTCGCCGAGAGGTAACGCTCAAGACCCTCTGCCGCCGTGACGCGATCCAGAATTTGGCGCTTTTCTTCGACATTGAAATTCGGCGACGAACGAATCGACTCTAATTTTTCTTGCCACCATTTTTTGATGGTCTGATCGGCAATGAACATGTACTCGGCGCCAATCGTGCCGCAGTAGGTTTCGCGCAAGGCTTGCAGCAAATCCCGCAATGACATATTGTTTTTGCCAAAGTAGGTGTTGCTGGTATTAAAAACGATGTCCATGTCGGCATCGGTAAAGCCATAAAAAGCGGGGCTGAGTTCAGGAATATCGGGGCGCTCGGTTCGCTTCAATGGGTCTATATTGGCCCAGCGATTACCCACGTTGCGATAGGCCGCAATCAGCTGTTGAACGGCAACGCGTTTGCGTCCCATCTCGGAGTCTGCCGAATCGGTAACGGTGCGAATTGGACCCTGCTTTGCGCGCTCGGCAAAGGAGGCAACAATGGGCGCATGGGCAATATCGGGGCCGCTGGAGCCGTCGACCGCAGGAACTTGATTAACGTTATCGAAGTAGTCGCGCCAATGATCAGCAACAGACGTGGGGTCCAACAAATAGGATTCGTAGAGTTCTTCTACATAGGGGGCGTTTCCGCCAAATAGGTACGAACTTCCCCTAGAGGATTGAATCATGATGCTCACCTTTCATCGGGTTTCCCGAAAAAAACTGTGGATTAAACCGTCTGCACAAGGGCTTCACCCCCTACAGATAGATCATTGCGTATTCAAATACAAGGTCAATTTAACACGAATACTGCCATCCACCAACTGGTACTAAGTATTTTCTTGTTGAGTAATGGAATTTCCTGACTACTAAATAGGATGTTTCCTACGCTTATTTCATCCGATCCTGATAGATCGAAGTTGAAATGCTTTTTATGCTTTAAATCTCCTACAACATTAGCAAATTAAGGAAAAATGAAAGCCATAACCCCTGACTTGGAATACCTCAGCACCCGACAAAGCGCCAAAGTACTTAATGTATCCCTTGGCACCGTTCAAAAAATGGTGGAACTGGGTGAGTTAATTGCTTGGAAAACCCGAGGCGGGCATCGTCGCATCCTTGCTAGCTCCCTTCAGCAACAATTGCAGCGGCGGCAACGCAGCATGCGGCAAAAGGCAAGTACGCATTGCGTATTAATGGGCATCTTTCGCCGCACCGAAAATAGCCTGGAATTAGCCAATGCCATGCTCGATTGGCAGCTCAAAGTCGATATGGAGATATCCATGGACAGCCTAGAGGGTTTAATGCAGGCCGTGTCGATTGCTCCTGATTTGATTTACCTCGATGCATTAATCCCGCCAGTGGAGCAGGTACATTTAATCCATTATCTAAGCAAAAATAGCCGTACGCAGCGCATCCCTATATTGGTGGATGAGGGATTTATCCAGCTACATCCTGGAGTATTGCAGTTGGCGGGGGAAAATGCAGGTGTTC
>JBEBBK010000055.1:0-6986 GCA_041158405.1 Pseudomonadota bacterium | reverse complement strand
CTAATATTAATTCGACATGCGCGGCCGTACTGGACTATAAGCACCAAACGATAAAACGAGTACGCGATCGTGCCGCGAGTATTTTGGATGATCCGCAGTTATTAATCTACGCGCGCGCAGTAACCGATGCCGACTCGAATGTACCAATGCAAGGGCGAACAGTGACCGATGCAGAGTGGGTTGCCCTCAAAACCGATATAAAAAATAGTAATGGCAGCGCAAAGCGTTCGATTGCCGTTGCCGATCTTGCTGATACGTCCAAGCAATCCATGGCGCAAATCACCGAGGATGTGGAGCTATTGTGGACGCGCAAAACCCTCAATGCATTTGCACCGGATAGTGTGTGCCGCTATTGTGAGTCGCGAGGCATTTGCAGAAAGGGGATGTGGTGAGCCCAGTCCAATCCAATCAGCAACGCGCGTGCGATCCAGCACTCTCCGTGATGGTTTCTGCCTGTGCGGGCAGCGGCAAGACCTGGTTGCTGGTGGCGCGTCTGGTTCGTATCTTATTGGCCGGGGCTAAGCCGCATCAAATTCTTGCGCTGACCTTTACGCGCAAGGCTGCGCAAGAGATGCGCGAGCGCTTATATGGCCTTTTAGAGGAATTTGCTCGGTGCGATGATGCCGCATTGATTACCGCCCTGGTTGAGCGTGGCTTCAATGACACAGAGGCGAGAGCTGCCATACCGCAAGCCCGCTCCCTATATGAAACCGTACTAGCCAGCCCACAAGCGATTGTGATTGATACCTTCCATGGCTGGTTTGGCAAGCTCTTGGGCGCCGCTCCTGTATCGATTGGTATTCAGCCAGGCTTTCGTTTGCGCGAAGATAGCAAGCGCCTCCAAGAAGAATGCTTAGCCGATTGGTGGAGTCAAGTCCCAAAAGAGCTTAAACCCCATTACGAATCCCTTCTGCAGCAGCTAGGTGCCCATGAAACCCTGCAATTCTTAACGGGTAGCTATAGCGCATTTAAGCAACGGGGCGCGTGGACTTTCTTTGAAGCACGCTGTGCCCAGCAGGGTGCGACTCCAATTCAGCAGTTAGAGCAGATGCTGACCCAGTTCAGCGCCCCCGATGCAGTATTACAAATGTGGAATGCCCCCAATACCCTTGCCGATTTGGAGCTTTTAGCACTCTGCTTTGCCAATAGTACGCAAACCGAAAAAAATTACTGTGCAGTCATTGAAAGCGCAATCGACGCTAAAAAAGCTGGATTGGATATCACGCAACAGGATGCATTGCTTGCGGCGCTTGAAGCGATTTTTCTGACAAAAGATAAAACGTCCCGTACCGCCAATGCCAAAGTATCCGCGGATCTAAAAAAATGGCGCAGCAAAACCGATCAGTGCATCAGTGAGGCTAGTTATCTCTCCTGCAAAGAGGCCTGGGCAGATGTATTTTTGGCCAATGTCCAGCGCGATCGCGAAGCAGCTGCTTTACAACTCAATACCGCCTGGTTTGCGATGAGCGCAGCGATGCTCGCCCATGTGCAGGCTAGTAAAGATGCTATGCGCGTACGTGATTTTGATGACTTGGAGATAGGGGTCAGTCAGATGATGGCGGACTCGAGTCATGCGGCTTACCTTCAGGCTCGGCTGGATTCACGCTACCAGCATATCTTGATTGATGAGTTTCAGGATACCAATCCTTTGCAATGGCAAATCCTACGGTCGTGGTTAGAAGGCTATGGCGCTGATACAAACAAGCCCAGTATTTTTATTGTGGGCGATCCAAAGCAATCGATTTACCGTTTTCGGCGCGCTGATCCACGCTTATTTGAAACTGCAAAAGACTTTTTGCAAAGCGAGCTGGGCGCCGATTTTATTGAGCTTGATGTAACGCGGCGTAATGCACCCGCCATTAATAGCGCTGTTAATTGCACCTTTAGCAGCGGGCTCTTGCCAGAAAGTTATCCATACAAACTTCAAGTCACCGCGTGGACAGCGCCAGACTCGCCTGATCTAGCGGCGCATATAGCCAATCAGGGCGAGGCTTATTTGCTTCCCTTGATTCCTTTGGAGGAGCACGAGGCACATGAGCGATTAGGTAATGCTTTTGCAGGACCATTAGCGGATGCCAGTGAGACCGGCGCTGTGATGCAGCGCTATCGCGAGGGCCAGCGTATCGCTCAGATGATTCGCGAGGTGATGCAAACGCGGCGCGTGCTGGAGCTGGTGGACGGTCAAAAGGTGTGGCGTGATCCGCGGCCGAGTGATTTCTTATTATTAGTAAAACGCCGTCAATTTTTACCGCAATACGAGCGTGCATTGCGTGAAGCTGAACTTGCGTTTGAGAGTTCACGGCTTGGGGGCTTATTAAACACCCTCGAGATCGATGACTTGATCGCGCTTTTAACAGTATTGGTGACGCCACGCCATGATTTACCGTTAGCGCAGGTATTACGCAGTCCTCTTTTTGGAGCAAGCGAAGACCAAATGCAGTCGATAGCGATTGCGCTGGCAAGTGAGGGTTACCGATCATGGTGGGATGCCTTGCAGGCCAGCTCTGATCCAGCTTTACAAAAGGCAGGGCGATACCTCGAGCACTGGCGTGTTTTGAGTGAGCACTTTCCCGTGCACGATTTGCTCGATCAAATTTATGCAGAAAATGATGTGCGCATGCGCTATGCGATTGCATCAGACGATTTACTCCGGCCGCAGGTCTTGGCAAACATTGACGCCTTTTTAGAGCTTGCCCTTAATCACGACGGCGGACGCTATCCGAGTTTAGGTCGCTTTATTGCTGAGATAAAAGCGATGCGCCAAGGGGATGATGATGAAACCCCAGATGAAGGGGGGATGGATCTAGATGGCGAGAGCGCAGAAGCCATTGAACTCGAAGATGCTAGTACGCTTTCCGATGCCGATCGCAATAAACGCGTGCGCATGATGACCGTGCATGGCGCTAAAGGATTGGAAGCACCATTTGTGGTCTTGCTCGATACCAATCACACCACCGGTATGAATCAGCATCGCGGCATTTTGCTCGACTGGCCCCCCAATGAAACTGCGCCGATTCATTTATCCGCCTTTACCAAAGACACCATTACGAGTCCCCGCACACAAATTCAGGAAGAAGAGCAGCGTATCAGTGTCAATGAAAACTGGAATGCACTTTACGTAGCCATGACCCGTGCCAAGCAAGGGCTATGGATCAGTGGTGTGTCGAAATCCTCAACCAAAGAAGATGGACTTGACCTCAACTCGTGGTATCACCGTATTCAATCGGCTGAGCTACCGGACTATGTTGCGGAGGAAGTAGCTTTACCTCTAGATGATGCAAGACCTACCTCCCAAAGCCAAAGTGAAAGCCAAAGCGATGCACACACACCATTTACGATCGATGACTTTGCGCTGGATTGGGATGTGGCGCAATCCAGCCATAGTTTGCAACTAGCGAATATTGAAAGTGGTATTGCAAACACCAATGCAGTAGTCGCTCAAGCAGAGCCTGAGATTGATCCCCGTATTTTGGAGGATGGGGTGTATTTTCATGCGCTCTTAGAATGCTGCACACTCCAAAGTGGCAGCACAATCTTGGATTTACCCAGCCTTGCTCATACTATGAATTGGTTTGGCATTGATGAGGCAAGGGCTACGCTAGCGCTCTCTCGGACTAAAATAGTCCTGCAAACAGAGGCCTTGAAACCCTATTTACTCGATGGTGAGTGGATTCAGGCTTGGAATGAAATTGATGTACTCATGACAGCCGATGAAAACGAATCAATGCAGGAAGATCAAAACAAGAAAACCATTCACACGCGCTTTGATCGTTTAGTTGAGTTTGCCGATCGCTTGGTGATTTTGGATTACAAGCTAAGTTTACCCAAGGAGGGCGATAGCAAAACAGCGCTCTATCAAAAGCAGTTGCAGCAGTACGCGACTGGCCTACAACGCATTCGAAACGATAAACCCATTGAGGCCTATCTGGTTTCAGCGGCCGGAGAGCTGCTGCAATTAGTTTGAGGCTGCCTTACTGGCGAGCCTCTAAGGCTTTGCGCAAGTAAGGATCAATATCGCCTTGACCGAGTAACCAGCGTTTGTAGTCCGCTGGCACATCTGCCATTGCCACACCTTTATGTTTGCCGAAGGGCATGACGCTGGGTGATCGTGCATTTTCCGAGGCTAGCCAGAGTTCCTCAATGCCAACAATGGAGCGGGCTTGGCATATGTGCTGCAGGATAACAGCGCAGATACCGACATCGGCTAAAGCGCTATGGGCATTTTTCAACATGTCCTTTGCATTCTTGCGATCCAGAAAATAGAGCAGGGCGCTTTGATTGTGGCTATCAAGCTCAGGCCAAATCGATCGAGCCAAGGCCAAGGTGCAGATGCGCTTGATATCGGGATTACCAATGGCCGCCCAATCAAAATCGACATTGTGACCAATCATGTACTGCGTATCGGCTGGCAAGGCAAAAGAGCTGCTTGGCGGACAATCCAGCAGTTCTTCATCCAAGATGTGGTGCGTTGCTAAAGCCCCCAGACTAATAGGCTTGCCTGGGTTATAGCGTTGCACCCATGGATTGCCAGTCATAAAGGGACTCAAGGAGCTTAGCTCAAGCCATCCAGCCTCAATAATGACGGGATTATTTTTATCGGTTGCTTCGGTATCAAAAATGATGGTGGTTGGCATGAGTAAATGAATCGCTAAATGGTTAAAAGGGTTAGGCTGCCAAAAGATCGCTGTAGGCAGGAATGCGCGGAAGGATATTTTTTAGCTTGCGCTCTGCTTGCCATAAATCGTAGCGTGATTGCATCTCGATCCATAGCTGTGGACCATTGCCTAAAAAAGCACCCAATCGCAAGGCAAGCTCGGGAGAGACAGCGCTACGTTCCGACAAAACAGCATGCAAGGTTTGTCTTGAGATGCCCAGGTGCTTCGCAAACTCGGATACAGAGATTTGCAGTGTCGGATAGACATCCTCTCGTAAGATAGCCCCAGGATGTGTTGGAGGGCGTTTGCGTAGTGTGCTAATGGTAATTCTCCAAGTTGATAAAGCGGGCACCGCCTTCAAACCACTCAAATGTGATGCACCAAGGCCCATTGACATGCATGCTATACCGCTTCGGTTTTCCTTCTAGTCCATGAAAATTAAAGCCTGGTACATTTAAATCAGACAAAAGGGTTGCAGAATCAATTGCATCTAATCGCCTCACTATTCGCCCTACTAAGTGGGGTTGAATTCGACTGCTTTTTCCATCGTTGTATAGCTCACGCAGCCCCTTGTGAATAAATGACTCTACCATTTACTCATTTTAATGATTGCAAAATGTGTAAAGTATAACCTTACAGTAAGAAAGGGTCAAGGACACTATTTATTTGTTATTTGTGCCTAAAACTAAAGGTAATCTCACGAAATACGATGGTCAAGCTAGTCGTTCATCCCGCCGTCAAGAAAGAGTCACGATACTGTGCTCTAATCGCGCCCATGATTACAGTTGTTATCGCCTCGTATCAGTACGGGCACCTCGCGGCACATTGCATGGAATCGCTTCTATCCCAAACCTGCATGCCGGAACGCATTCTGTTTGTGGATGATGGTGCCAAGGATTGCGCGCACTTGCCGCTGCTCTATCCCGATATCGAATTCATCTTACGCCCACACAATTTAGGTACGGTAGCGAACTTTCAAGACATCCTGATGAGCATTGATACCGAGTACGTCCTTTTCATTGGTGCTGATAACTGGCTGCGTTCCGATGCCATTGAATTACTGACTGCCCACGCTGGTGCGGATATTGTGACGTATGACATTGTCGTTACTGGCGAGCTCAAAGCAGAGATTACCTTACGCGTTCCTGGCCAAACCCAGTTGCATCAGGGCGATTTATATTGGGACCGGCAGGGCTTGCACCATGGCTCGATGATGTATCGTACTGCATTGGGTAAGCAAATCGGCTATCAAAAGCGTTTTGCTGAGCGAGCTAATCCACAAGAGGATTGGAATCTATGGGACAAGATGCGCGAGCAGGGGGCTTCGGTTTCCAGTATTCAGGAAGGTTTGCTCTACTACCGCCGTCACCGTGAAAACTTTTTAAAGTACGGTGTAGCCGATTACGCGCCTAGCTTGCAAGTGCTTGAGGAGCAGGCCTCCTAGCCGGCTTAGTTATGCAGCAGGGTCTTCGATGTGGTGATGCTTTCTATCCTAATGCCAAGGCGGCAATCGTCCGTAATCTTGGTATTACCCTCAAAAATCCCAATTCAATCAATTATTTAGGTTAATTCGGGTATACGCTTACGCACCAAGAGAGTGAATTGCATTGAAATGGTTTAGGCTTATAAATTGAATGGGTATCCACTTCCCTGCGTGGGAATGTGCGCCTTCTGAATGTTCTAAGTATGCGAGATAAGACCAATGCACACGAGTGATGTGGAGACCCAAGCATTGACCCATGCCCAATCCATTGGCTTTGCCATCTCGTTTGTAGATGGGGTGGATTTAGAAAGGCGCCAGCGCCAATTGCGGCGCTGCTTGCGCTTATTAGGTATTGATGGCTTGCTTGATTGTGAAATTCACAGCGCTAGCGATCTGTCTTGGCTGCACCTTAGTGCAAACGATCGGCTTCAAGTCTTGTGCCCGAATTTTGATACCGCCCCAATTCAAGCTTATTTGTCTGGACATAGGCCAGATAGTGAGAGCCAAATGGTTGCCGAAATCATCTTGGCGATGGCGCTCAGTCCGCAGACCATTCCGTTCAAGACCACGCGCGAGTTTAAAAGTGCGTTGCGGATGCGCCGTAATGCCGTTGACGTAGCCTCCCGCACGGAGTTGAGTTTTGATACGGACGCAATTACTCGTCCGCAAGCCTACTGGGTCTACACCAAAGAGAATGGCTTTTTATTACGGCAAAGGGTTTCTTTAGCGGAGGGCTTGGAGCGCGCTTTATGTCCTGATGTGAGTGGATCCACCTATGCGTTTTCATGTCAGCGTGCTTCCGAATATTTAATGCTGTACGCGGTTGTACGTGAGTTGGCCAAAGTGAA
>JBEBBK010000054.1:0-7029 GCA_041158405.1 Pseudomonadota bacterium | reverse complement strand
TGTTATCCAATACCGTTTTCCATGGAAACAAGGCAAATTGCTGAAAAACAACTGCCCGATCAGGGCCAGGTTTCGTTACAACCTCTCCACCAACTCGAATGACGCCTTTTGTAGGCGCCTCGAAGCCTGCTACCATCCTTAGGCAAGTTGTTTTTCCGCAGCCAGATGGGCCTACGATTGCTACAAATTCCTTATCGGCAACCGTAAAGTTAGTCTCGCCGACTGCAAGAAACTCCTTACCGCCTTGCGTAAACTTTTTTTCTACGCCATCAAAAACAATATTTGCCATCTTAATTTTCTCGATACTTACTGACTAATTTTTCAGTCATTCTTAAACAAACATCAATTACAAGCCCTATGATGCCGATTGCAATCATGCCACTCATCACAATATCGGTTTGAATGCTAGCCTGGCCCTTTACCATCATGTAGCCAACCCCACTCGATGCAACAATTAACTCAGCTCCAATTAAGGATTGCCAGCCTAAGCCAGCAGAAATTCTTAGGCCAGCAACAATCGATGGTATGGCGGCTGGGAACAAAACTTCTGACATGAGGCGAATCTTACTTGCGCCAAGCATCTGTGCTGCCTCGATGAATTTTTTATCAACGTGTATAGCCCCACGATAAGTGTTAATCAAGACCGGGGGAAAAGCCCCCATAAAAATAATCAACACCGGGCCGCCGATGCCGGTTCCAAACCAAAGTGCAGCAAATGGAACCCAGGCGATTGGTGCAATAAAACGGACGCTCTCAAAAAAAGGACTTATCAGGCGATCTAAATTTTTAGATAACGCCATTAGCAATCCCAACGGAATGCCGATCGCAATAGCCAAAATAAAGCCATATAAGAATCGTTGGAAACTCGATGCAACGTGAGCCAATAATGTAAATCCTGAAAATGGCTGACTAAGCAGTGAAATTAATTTATACAAAACCTCATGCGGAGAAGGTAAAAACTGCTTTGGCGTGACTTGAAGAAACACTGCGCCATACCAAACAGAGAAAAATAAACCTATCCCTAGGAGTGAATACAACATCCATTCCTGACGATTCAAAAGATCCTGTTTCATAGCAATCGCCTCCAGGGCATTGCAGATTTCTCAATCAAACCTAATAGCTGTGTCATTAGCCAGCCGCATATAGCAACACTCAGCATGCCAACCAAAATCATGGCTGGATTAATATCCTGGGCCGCTTGATTGAGTATGGATCCCAGTCCTAATGCCGCGCCAACCAGTTCTGCGGCAACTAATGTCGTCCAAGATGCCTGCAAGGAAAGGCGAAGTCCCGAAAAGATTAAAGGCATCGCAGTTGGAATTAAAACTTCTGTGTAATAGCTAAAACGGGATACCCCAAGCATCAGGGCCGCCTCTCTTTGAGCAATATCAAGCGATCGGATCCCCGTAAATGTATTAATTACAGAGGGGACAAATGCAGCTACAAATATAACTAGAATTTTGGCTGGATTACCAAGACCTAACCAGACGATGGCCAGAGGAATCCAAGCCAGTGGGGGTATTGGCCTCAATGTGAGAAAGATTGGATTAAAAATGGCCTCAACCCGACGATTAGCGCCCATGAAAATTCCCAATAGGACGCCAGCAGTTGAAGAAATCAAAAATGCGGTTGTGACCAAGCCAATACTTTGCAGAATATGCTGGTGCAACTTTCCGTTCCCGTACCCATTGACGGCAATCACCTTTAATGAGGACCATGTATCCGATGGCGACGGAAAGCGCATTGGAGAAATGATTCCAAACCAATGGGTTAAGGAGAGCCAAATTAGGCCAACACCCAAAACAAAAAGAACGTAGAAATAAAGCTTTTTTAGAATTTTGATTACCAGTAAAATAAATGTAAGCGCTTTCATTCTAATATCAAAATTAACTGAATAATAGAGAATTTATACATCATGAGATTAGTGAAAACCCTAGAAAAAACGAGCGTAACCATCAATCAGGTTGCAAAAATGGCTAAGGTCTCAACCGCCACGGTTTCAAGGGCTTTAAATACACCCACCGCGGTTAGCGAAGAGTTAAAGAAAAACATATATCGCATTATTGATAAGTTAGGCTATATCCCTAATGCGGGCGCCAGGTCCTTAATGCTGAAGCGATCGGGCTCCATTGGCGTCATCGTGCCAACCCTGGATCACGCAATCTTCGCGCAAGGACTAGCAGAATTTCAACGTCAGCTCAGCGAAGCTGGTTATCAAATGCTAGTTGCAAGCACTAACTATGACCCAGATATTGAAAGCCATCAAGTACGTAACCTTTTACTTCAGGGTGTTGAGGGAATCGCTATGTTTGGCTCCAGTCAAAAATTAGAGCTTATTCGCCTATTACGGACTAGAAGACTGCCCTACATTCATATTGGGACCTTAAGCACCCCATTAAATGGATATGCGGCCGGATTCGACAATAAAAAGGCAATTCAACTCGGTGTGGAGTACCTAATCCAGGTTGGTCATACAAATTTTGGAATGATTGCAGGCCAGACTGCCAATAATGATCGCGCAAGGGATCGGGTTGATGGAGTATCTGAACTCCTAAAGCGTCATCGAATCACATTAGAAAAAAAATCCATTATTGAGGTTCCGTATCAAATTGAAGATGCACGGGTTGCATTAAAGAAATTACTGGAAATTAATCCCAAGATAAGTGCCATAGTTTGCGGCCAAGATATTCTAGCGATTGGCGCCTTATTAGAGGCTCAAGACAAACAAATAGAAGTTCCCAAAAAGCTCTCGATTATTGGGTTTGACGATCTCGAGCTAACTCGTCACCTCAGTCCAAGCATCTCAACCATACGCGTTGATTCAATTGGCATGTGGTCGAAATCTGCCCATCACCTCATATCTCAAATTCAAGGAGTGGCTCGATTACCAAGAAAAATCAATGTGGAGATTAGCTTAGTTATACGCGACTCAACAACCAATATGAGCAAAAACGTGACCCCTGGAAAATAAACTATTTCTATAAAGCCTCTTGATAGATCATAACTGCATCCTTAAAGGTGATTTCTCTTGGGCTATTCATCAGCAAGCGTGTTTGTAGCATGGCATCTGTCGCCAACTGATCAACATCATCAGCATCAATACCAACTTCAGTCATGCGCTGTGGCAGCCCTAAATTTCCCGCAAGCCCGCCCATATAATCCACTAATTGATAAGCTTGCTCCTGGCTGGATCCTTGAAGACCTGGATTAATAATCTGCCCGAGTTCCGCATACATTTTATGGGCAATTTCCACGTTAAAACGCATCACCGGGCCCAATACAAGTGAATTTGATAAGCCATGTGGCACATGAAAGCGAGCGCCAATGGGATATGCCAGGGCGTGCACCCCTGCAACCGGTGCGTTTGCAAAAGCCATGCCCGCAAGGCAAGCGCCGAGCAGCATATTTTCACGGGCCACAATATCATCTCCATGCATGACTGCTTGATGAAGATTGCCTGATAACAGTCTCAATGCTTCTTTTGCTATGCAATCTGCCATTGGATTCTTTAAATGCTTTGTAGTGAAGGCCTCAATTGCATGCACCATGGCGTCAATTCCTGTTGCGGCAGTAACATGCGCAGGCAGTCCAAGGGATAACTCTGCGTCCAGCAGCGCTAAGTCAGGCAACAAATAAGGGGATAAAACACCCTTCTTCTCACTCTCGCTAACCGTTACAACTGAACTTTTGGTTACTTCAGAACCAGTCCCTGCAGTGGTGGGTATCAAAATCAATGGTAGGCGCGGGCCCTTAACCTTATCAATTCCATAAATATCTTCTAACTTTTCTTTACCAAGTGCCAATAACGCAACTAACTTAGCGACGTCCATTGAGCTACCACCACCAAATCCAACAATATAGTCCGACTTGCAGTTTTGAGCTGCTTTTACAGCCTTTTTGATCACACTAATTGATGGGTCAGCCTGAACTTCTGAATAAACTTGGTAATGAAGGCCTAGGGACTTAAAGCTGAGCAAAGCAGAATCTAAAAGTCCAGCCGAAAGAACCCCAGGATCCGTAACGATGAAAACTGAACTTCCGTTGCGATCTTGAATAATCTTCGCAAGATCCGATGATCCGCCTCTTTTTACAATAATAGATTTGGTGGAATGAAAGTCAAATTGCATAAACCAATCCTTTGATTAACGATGCGCTTGGAGTGAATAATAATATCCAAGCTTACTAATCGTAACAAATTACCAATATTTAATAAGTTTTACTCTGACACGTTTAATACTCAAACCAAATGAATGTCAACGTAGATGGCATTACAAAGAAAGGTCGGCAATCACGGGGGCGTGATCAGAGGGTTGCTCCCATGTGCGCGGCTCTTTATCGATCCGACTGGCAACGCAGCACTCCTTGAGCGCTTCACTTAAGAGCACATGGTCGATGCGCATACCTGCATTGCGCCGAAAGCCCATCATGCGGTAGTCCCACCAACTAAATGCTTTAGGCGCCTGATCAAACAGCCGAAATGAATCATGCAGCCCTAAGTCGATTAATTGCGCGAACGCACTGCGCTCTTCCGGCGAAACCAGATTTTGCCCAATCCACTTGGCTGGCTCATGCACATCGCGATCTTCGGGGGCAATATTAAAATCCCCCAATAAAGCCAAGCGCGGATGGCTGCTGAGTTCGGCCTGCAACCAGGTTTGCAATGCCTTTAGCCACGCCAACTTGTATTGAAACTTCTCGCTATCCGGAGACTGGCCATTCGGAAAATAAGCAGAGATCAGTCTAATGGGCTGTGTGCCTGCAAATGGGATAGTTGCTGCAAGGATGCGCTGCTGCTCATCATCATTTCCAGGGATGTTTCTAATCGGCTTTAGAAACGTGGTGTCTGCATCAGTGGCAATTGCTGCTACAGCTGCCTTACGTACGATGATGGCTACGCCGTTATAGGTCTTTTGGCCAGCAACAAGGCTAATGTAGCCAGCTGCCTCAAACTCCGCATGCGGATACTTATCATCGGTCAGCTTTAGCTCTTGAAGGCAAAGTGCATCAATTGGCGTGCGTGCTTTTTCTTGGGATTCGAGCCAGCGCAATACCTGCGGCAGCCGCACCTTAATGGAATTAACGTTCCAAGCAGCAATCCGCGTTACATCAGTCATCGATACCCAATTCATGTAGTTTGCGAGTAATGGTATTGCGACCAATGCCTAGGCGCTGGGCGGCCTCCACTCTTCTGCCACGCGTCACCTCAAGCGCTGCTTGCAATACCGCCTTTTCAAAACGCGTGGTCAATGCATCAAATACATCTTTATGACCATCCTGCAGCATTTTAACGGCGAGCCGTCCAAGTCCACTTTCCCAATCGCCAGGCGCATTGCGTTGCGTTGTAATGACAGTACCGCCCTGCTCCTCGGCTTGCTCTGATTCAGCAATACCACTATGCGCATCCAAATCAGCAGGCAAGTCGCTCACACCAATTTCAGCGGCAGGAGCCATGACGGTTAGCCAATGGCACAGGTTTTCAAGTTGGCGCACATTGCCCGGAAATGGTTTTTCCGAAATAACGTTGATGGCCTCATCGGATAAACGCTTTGGCTCTACAGCCAAGGCCTTGGCGCAGTGCTGCATAAAATGGCGCGCCAATACAGGAATATCCTCTGCGCGTTCGCGCAAAGCCGGCAAGCGCAATCGAATCACATTTAATCGGTGCAATAAATCTTCCCGGAATAAGCCGGTCGCTACGCGCGCCTCTAAATTTTGATACGTCGCGGCAATAATGCGTACATTAGCTCGAATCGGGTCATGCCCACCGACACGATAAAAATGACCGTCGGTTAATACGCGAAGCAGACGGGTTTGCAAATCAAATGGCATATCACCGATCTCATCCAAAAACAGTGTGCCGCCATCGGCTTGCTCAAAACGCCCCCGACGCATGGTTTGAGCCCCTGGGAATGCGCCACGCTCATGGCCAAATAACTCGGCCTCAAGCAGGTCCTTTGGAATAGCGGTGATATTGAAAGCAACAAATGGCCCCTTGGCGCGCGGGCTGTGTTTATGCAGCGCTCTAGCAACCAATTCTTTTCCAGTGCCTGACTCCCCCGTAATTAGAACCGTTGCATGGGATTGCGCTAAACGGCCAATCGATCGAAAGACTTCTTGCATTGCGGGCGCTTGCCCAATAATCTCGGGTGTTTCTTGCTGCCAATAGCGCGGCTCTTTTGCCGCAGGCTGAGATCGCTCACTCTCCCCGATTGCCCTGCGTATTAATTCAATCGCTTTTTCGAGATCAAATGGCTTTGTCAGATACTCAAACGCACCACCTTGGAATGACGATACTGCCGAGTCCAAATCAGAATACGCAGTCATCACAATCACGGGCAAATTCGGATGCGTAGCCTTAACGTGTTGCAGCAGATCGAGGCCATTACCTCTTGGCATGCGAATGTCGGAAATCAAAATCTGCGGTGATTCGTTTTCAAGCGCGTTGAGAACATCGTTTGGATTGGTAAAACTCCGGTGAGACAAGCCCTCCCGAGTCAATGCCTTTTCCAGAACCCAACGGATCGACTGATCGTCGTCCACAATCCACACTGATTTGCTCATGCTGATAACTCCTGCTTGCGATACGGTATCTGAATATGAAAATCCGTCTTACCCGGCTGACTTTCACAGGCAATAAATCCCTGATGTTGCTGCACAAATGTTTGCGCCAATGTTAGGCCTAAGCCGCTGCCGCCTTCACGGCCACTGACGAGTGGGAAAAAGATGCGATCGCGGATTTCTTCTGGAATGCCGGGGCCGTTGTCAATCACATGCAAATCCAAGGCCAGCTTGTAGCGCTGCTTAGCAATCGTGACAGAACGGGCAACGCGCGTACGAAACTCAATCACCGCAGTGCCGCGGCGTATCTCCTCGGATAAGGCCTGAGCTGCATTATGGGCGATATTGAGTACTGCCTGAATCAGCTGTTCTTTGTCGCCAATAATATCCGGCAAGCTCGTGTCATAGTTGCGAATAATGCGCAATCCATTAGGGAACTCAGCGAGCACTAAACTACGGACACGCTCGAGA
>JBEBBK010000053.1:0-7052 GCA_041158405.1 Pseudomonadota bacterium | reverse complement strand
TAAGTTGTTTGACTTGCGCTATTTGCCACAGAATGCTGTAGGTGCCATAACTGGCTTTGGCTACGGCGGTGTCGTAAAAGGTGTAGACCGAAGAGATGCCTGCTTCAACAATATCAATGATGCTAACCATCCGCAAGCGACCCGGTTCTGCACCCTGAGGACCATCCCGAAACTCGACTAATCGCGAGTTCACTCGGCTTTGCAGTAAAAATTGCGTGTATTGCTCTTGATCATCGCGGTTCATTTCACCATCGTGATGGCGCTGTTCTTGGTAATGGCGATACAGTGCGTAGTGCTCATCCGTGTAACTCAAGTGGAGTACGTGGGTTTCTAAATTGACATGTTGTTTGTGGGCCCGTTGTTGGCTGCGACTCGGAATAAACTGTTCCACCGGTATGCGCGTCGCAATGCATGCCTTGCAGTGATCGCAATAGGGCCGGTATGTGAATAGACCACTGCGCCGAAACCCTGCATTGACGAGATCACCGTACATATCGCTATGCACTAGATGAGATGGCGTAGCAACTTGGGATCGCGCAGTTTGCTGTGGAAGATAGCTACAGGTATAGGATGCGGTCGCATAAAACTGCAGCGCAGTAATCGGGAGCTCATTGATTTGGCTCACAGCCAACGCTCCAACGCTGTTTTATCAAAACGCCATGGATTACCTATGGACTTCCGGCCGATTGCATCGCGCGCCAGCGATAAAAATTGGGTGCGCGGGATTGGGCCTCCCCCAAGGGATCGGAGGTGGGCGGTTTCTTGTTGGCAATCAATCATTGGCACCTCGTTATCGTAGCACCAGGCGCAAAGCAGGGCCAAGGCGAGCTTCGAGCTATCCCGTTGGCGGCTAAACATCGATTCACCAAAGACCATGCGGCCAAAACTGACGCAGTACAGGCCGCCCAACAGGCGATCGCCTTGCTTGATTGCAATGCTATGGGCAAAGCCGTTTTCAAATAGCTGGCTATATGCATCAACAATTTCATGGGTGATCCAGGTGCCATCCTGGTCTTTGCGGGGGCTAAGGGCGCAGGCTCGCATAATCGCACCAAAGTCACCATCGACCTCAATATGGCATGCGGGATCGTAATAAAACTGCCGCATGGTTTTTTGCAGTGAGTCGCTCACCTTAAAATTGTTCGGCGCTAGTACCATCCGCGGGTCTGGCGACCACCATAAAACCGGTTGATTATCGGAATACCAAGGAAATAAGCCAAGTCGATACGCCGTTTCAAGCTGTCCTGGGTAGATGCGTTCACTGACCGCAAAGAGCCCCAATACTTCGGGGTCTGGATCGGGCATGACCGCTGGGTCGGGAAACGCATCATCAGGCCCCAGCCAAGCAATCTGATTCATTGCTTAAATGGATTCAGAGGGGAGGATATCGCGGGATCGGACAGCAACCTCAGTACCTGCTTGAAGGAGGCCCGCACTGCGATCGGCAAAAAACCACTGCAGGGTTTGTTTGGTGGTCGGAAAAGCCAACTCGGACCAGGGGATTTCGTGTTCATAAAAAAGCGCTACCTCAAGACTTTCCTCACCCGCTGAAAACTCGGGGGTCGGTAAGCTGGCAAGGTAAAACAAATGCACCTGCTCAACGTGGGGCACATTAATTAATGAAAACAAGGGGCCGATTTCAACATGGGCTCCAGCTTCTTCTAAGGTTTCTCTGGCAGCCCCATGGGTCGTGCTTTCGCCAATTTCCATAAAACCAGCAGGTAAAGTCCAGAAGCCATGGCGTGGCTTGATCGCTCTACGGCAGAGCAAAACCTGTTCACCCCATACCGGAATAGTGCCCACCACATTGCGTGGATTGAGGTAGTGCACAGTAGCGCAGCCATCGCACACATGGCGCTCGCGCGTATCGTCTGCAGGGATGCGTAATGTCACGGTCGATCCGCATTTTGAGCAGTACTGCATTGGAAAGGGTTTCATTCTTTGATTATCCGACTTTCAGAATGGCGGGTACCGCACCGCGCAGGGCATTGCAAACCAGGATACGGTCGGCATTCACTAGATCAGCTACTGTGAGCGTGGCTTGCTGGGCATTCCATTGCGGATCATCCAACAGGCTTTGGCGCATCACACCCGGAAGTACCCCTGCCGATAGTGGTGGTGTAAGCCATTGATTCGACCCTTTGGGCTGAATAAAAATCGAACTACGACCCCCTTCGGTGACTAAACCATGCTCGTTCAAAAAGACCGCATCAAAACCGCCCAGGGCCACTGCATTTTTCCATGCCAAGTCATATAGGGCTCGTTGATTGACTTTATGGGCCAATAGAACATTACTCGATTGCATGATGGCCTGTTGTGCATTGGTCAATACCTTGGATGCCCAAAAAATCATGACTTCATTTGCAATTGGTTCTAAGACATTGGCTGTTGCAGTAACCGAGCCATCAGGGAATAAGTCGATGCGAAGGCGATGGGGTAGTGGACTGGTAATTGCGAGGCAGGCCTCTTCAGCTACTCGGGTAATCCGAGACGCTTCATATGGAATGCGCAGAGCAGATGCGGACTGTTGCAATCGCTGAAGGTGCGCGGCAAAGTGAAGCGGCTTTTGTTCTTCAACGCGAATGGTCTCGAATAAACCCAGCTCCGTTGGCATCTCGGTGATAAATGCCGATTTCGTTTGACACTCTTGCCACTCTTGCAATGGATCAGAATCAATCGTAATGCCAGCGCCGATGCCCAAGGTGAACTTGGTTTGGTGGGCACTTGGATTTGAGTCAAGATTGAGCGTGCGAATCGGAACGCTAAATGCAAAATTCCCATTCGGGTCAAGCCAGCCTAAGGCGCCGCAGTAATAGTCGCGGGGAGTGCCTTCTAATTCCTGAATAATTTCCATGCTGCGTTTTTTGGGAGCGCCTGTAACAGAGCCGCATGGAAAGACCGCATCAAGTATGGTGCGTAGGTTCACATCAGGCTTTACTTTTGCTTCTATGGTCGATGTCATTTGCAGCACATTTCCATGCCGTGCAACATGAAACAAGGTGGGTACGGTAACGCTACCAGGTAAGGCAACTCGGCTGAGATCATTGCGCAAGAGGTCAACGATCATAATATTTTCTGCGCGATTTTTAGGGTCGCTGGCCAATTGCTCGGGGCTCTCGGTTCGGGCATTGGCCGTACCCTTCATTGGCATGGCGCGTAAGCGATCCCCATTCCGCTCCACAAACAGCTCAGGGGATTGCGACAGAATGGTGGTGCCACCTTCATGCACAAATGCACCAAAACGCCCCGGTTGCCGCGCTCTTAGGCGCGCATATAAAGCGAGCGGGTCACCATAAATCTCACCCCGTATGCGGTAGGTGTGATTGATTTGATAGGTATCACCGCAGCGTATCCATTCCTGAATCCGTTCTACATCGGATTGGAACTGGGCTTGCGTAATGGAGTCTGTGCAGGAAGCTACGCCACTAACACGCTGATCATCGATTATCTGAGCCAGTTGTATTTCAAGCCACGCATCCACTTCCGCTTTTGTAAGTAATTTGGGCTGATGGTATGCCCATGCTTGAATCAGCGGTATGGCTGCGGATGAGGTATTAGGTAGCCGATGAATAACTTGCCCATACTCGTAAGCAAGCAGACAAACCACATAGTGATTCGCCTTTAAGGCCCTCTGGATCGCGTCAAAGCAGGCGTCAATTTCAGCGGGGGTAAATGCTGCCCAGTGTGCGATGGGCTCTTGGTAGAGGCGACTTGATGGTTTAGTCGCGCTACTCTCGACATCATCGAGCAGAATCATCGCAAAACTCGATTGCGTCTCAAATTACTTTAAGACGGTCGCTGACTCGATCACCACTGCGGTGGTAGGTACATCCGCCATCCGTCCAAATTTAGGCGCTGGTGCGACCATGGTTGGGGTTTTACGTATGCGGTCAATGGTTTGGGTGCCAGAGATGACTTTGCCAAAGACGGTATAGCCATTGCCCATGGCATTCGGGAAATCCAGCCCTTGATTGTCACGCACATTAATAAAGAATTGGGCGGTTGCTGAATCGGGATCTGATGTTCTGGCCATTGCGATCGTATAGGTTTGATTCTTTAATCCGTTTTGGGCTTCCGACACCACGGGTGGATTGGTTGGCTTTTGATTTAAATCGGGCGTGAAACCGCCGCCTTGAATCATGAAGCCATCGATCACGCGATGAAAGATTGTGCCGTTGTAAAAGCCGCTCTGAACATACTTCAGAAAATTATCAACCGTCTTAGGCGCCTTTGCCGAATCCAGATCGACAACAAAACTACCTTGATTAGTTTTGAACTCAACCCGTGGCTCTGCCTTGGCTGCGCCGGTGGCAAACAAAAAGGCGCCAGCGAGAGCGATTATCACTGCACGGTAAGAGCAAAAAGGGGAGGTACGCATGGTTCTTCCTAAGTGGTAAATAAAAGGCAAATACAGTCCTTACCATTGTATTGCGTGATGCTTATGCTGGTGTGGGCGGCAGGCCGTTGGGTACGGATGCTGCAGCCTGATACGCCGCTTGATCAAACATTGCTGGGTGATTGAGGTAGTCAATGACCCAATCGATGGCATCGACTCCCCAAAAAATCCGCTCTCCAATCGCAAGCGTAGGCACGCCAAAGGCGCCGCGATCCACCGCCTCTTGGGTGTTGGCTATCAAGCCTGCTTTGGTGGAGGCATTTTCGGGACGAGGGACATTGGGATCCAAATGGAGGTGCGCGCAAAAATCAGACCAGTGCAGATTGGGGTCCTTACCCATCACCCAAACAAACTCAAACGCCCGCTCAACCATAGGCCAGTCGGCTTGCTCTTGAACCAAAAGGCGCTGGGCTGCAACGGTAATAAAAGGGTGGTGCTCTGGAAACCGAAAGGGGATACCTAACTTCGCTGCCTGCCACACGCACGATTGATAGGTATACATGCGCTTTGTTGGGATTTCACCAGGGCCTTGGTTGCGTGCGGCGCGCAATAGACCGCCGAGCAACACTGGTACCGGTTCAATTTCTAAACGCGGCTCGAGTCGATGGCGTAATTTCACATAAAAATAAACGAATGGAGAAATGATGTCAAAGTAAAAACGCGCTTTCATTTTTTCTCCGCCTCATCGAGTGCTCGCAAAAAAGCCATGCGTTCTGCAATCTGAGTTTCAAGGCCGCGCTCCACTGGTTGGTACCAGTGCGGTTCAGCCATGCCTTCGGGTAAGTAGGTTTCACCGGCTGCATAGCCATAGGGCTCATCGTGTGCATACCGATACGCAGTGCCATGCCCGAGTTCCTGCATTAACTTTGTTGGCGCATTGCGCAAGTGATTGGGTACACCCCGGCTTTGATCGGCCGCAGCAAAAGCGCGGGCCTTGTTATAAGCCACATAGCTGGCATTGCTTTTCGCTGCAACGGCCAAATAGACGACTGCTTGACCCAGCGCCAGCTCGCCTTCGGGTGAGCCCAGTCGTTCATAGGTTTCTGCTGCATCGTTAGCGAGTTGAATTGCCCTGGGATCGGCCAAACCAATGTCTTCCCATGCCATGCGAATAATTCGGCGCGCAAGGTAGCGTGGATCTGCACCGCCATCGAGCATGCGGCAAAGCCAATACAACGCAGCATCTGGATTAGAGCCCCGTACCGATTTGTGCAGCGCCGATATTTGGTCATAAAAATGGTCTCCGCCCTTATCAAAGCGACGGCCATTAGCCGTTAATGCATTTTCAACAAAGGCTTGATCTACGACCTTTGTAGTAGACCCTGGAATCGAAATGGCATTGCGGATTTGCTCGAGTACATTGAGTAAGCGGCGCGCATCACCATCTGCATTAGCGATGATGGCATCAATCGCGGCGGAGTCAAATTCCACGTTCGGCATAGCATAAGCCCTAGCGCGCTGAATTAAGACACCGAGTTCCTCTGCGCTTAAGGATTTAAGTACATAGACTTGAGCCCGAGAAAGCAGGGCGGAATTCACCTCAAAGGAGGGATTTTCCGTAGTGGCGCCGATAAACGTAAACAGGCCGGACTCGACGTGTGGCAACAGTGCATCTTGCTGGCTTTTATTAAAGCGATGAATTTCATCGACAAACAGAATAGTTTGTTTGCCATATTGATTATTGTTTTGCTGCGCCTGTTCTATCGCCTCCCGAATTTCTTTAACGCCAGCAAGCACCGCTGAGATTGCAATAAATTCGCGGTCAAAGGCTTTTGCGGAAAGACGGGCTAAGGTGGTTTTACCAACGCCTGGAGGTCCCCACAAAATCATCGAATGCGGTTTGCCCGATGCAAAAGCCAGTTGAAGCGGCTTGCCTTGGGCTAGTAAATGCGATTGACCGATGACTTCGCTAATTGCGCTTGGGCGCAATGCTTCCGCCAGTGGTGGCGGCGGTTTGGTTTCAAACAGATTGCTCATTGCAAGCTGATCCAGACTCGATTAGTTCTCACGTCATGGTCGCTAGCATGACGAGGGCAGCCCATGTCAGGCAGAGCGTGGCGACCACAGTCAAGCGTGTGCGCATCACCATGAATTCATCGAGTGCGGCTTTGTTAGTAAAGTAATACCGGTATGTATTTTGATCAAGACCGCGCTGAACTAAGAGCATGGCGGCCAACATCAGCAAGCCAACCGGAATGTAAACATGCAGCGCTAGCCAGGCCACTAGCGATGGAATAACGCCCCAGATCCAGGCGTTTCGTTCAAACCAACGGGATCCGCCGATATCCCCCGCGCTTGCTAAATTAGCACTATCGGTAACATTGCCAAGGTGCCGAAAGTTAGCGCCCCAATGGATGGCGCCTAAAAAAGAGCAGATCACAGCGCCGTAGGCGGCGAGCGATTCGGCGCTGACATAATCAAAGGGCGTTGGTGCAACTTGAACCAAGATGGCGCAAACAATGAATGGTATTAAACCGCCGTATCCTAAAATACGAACAATCGGCGCTAGTGTGCTGATGGTTGGCATTTTTTAGGCGTCGTAGTGGTACACGCCACGCCCTGTTTTACGACCTAAATACCCGGCTGCAACGAATTCACGTAGTAAAGGGCAGGCACGGTATTTGGAGTCATTAAAGTTACTGAAATAAACCTCCAT
>JBEBBK010000052.1:0-7094 GCA_041158405.1 Pseudomonadota bacterium | reverse complement strand
TTAATGGAGGGCGACCGAGTGGAATGCGTTGCACCAGCGATTGCGTTCAATGTCTTGGAGGTGCCTGGCCATACCTTGGGGCACATTGCCTACTTTGCCGCTGGTAATACGCCCAAGCTTTTTTGCGGCGACACCTTATTCGCAACAGGTTGTGGCCGCTTGTTTGAGGGAACACCCACCCAGATGTCCCAGTCCTTGGCAAAATTTGCGACCTTGCCACCGGAAACAGCCGTGTATTGCACCCATGAGTACACGCTCTCGAATATCCGTTTTGCCTTGGCGGTTGAGCCGAATAATTCCGATCTCATCACCTGGTCGAATACGGCTCAGGCCTTACGCCAAGCGAATAAACCCACCGTGCCAACGACCATCGGTCATGAGTTGCGAGTGAATCCCTTTATGCGCTCCAATCAAACCGACGTGATTGCATCTGCATTGCGCGTATCTGGCGCCGCCGCATTGCCAAGCCCAGCACATGTGCTTGCAGCAATTCGGGCTTGGAAGGATCGGTTCTGATGCACTTGCGCCAATGCGATTTAAGGTGCTGGCATTTGCATTGGCGATCGCTTCTGGCTGTCGCGATGGTGGCGGCCTTATCGGGTTGCGCCAATATGGGCAATGATTGGTCTTCGGATGCCGACGGCAGCGGCGCTCGAAATCCACGTGCAGCCAAAGCACCCCGAGTTGACCTTAGTAAGCAGTCGGTTAGTAGCTTAACTGCCCCATCCAGTAATTTATGGCTTCGCATACAAGATGGCTTTACGATGCCCGAGCTAAATAGTCCGCTGGTGATTACAGAGACGCGGCGCTTGGCGGCGAAACCCGAATACGTTCAACGCTCGATGGCGCGCTCATCGCGCTACTTGTTCTACATTGTTGAAGAAGTAAATTTACGCGGCATGCCCACTGAAATTGCGTTGTTACCTTTTGTCGAGAGCGCCTTCAATCCGGTAGCCAAATCGACTGCAAAAGCGATGGGCATTTGGCAATTTATGCCGGCGACTGGAAAAGATTTCAAGTTAACGCAAAACGTGTTTCGCGATGAGCGTCGCGATGTCTTGCAGTCAACCCATGCTGCGCTAGATTACCTGCAACGCCTGCATCGGCAATTCGGCGACTGGCAGCTGGCCCTGGCGGCATACAACTGGGGAGAGGGCAATGTGGCCAAAGCAATTAAGCGCAATCAGGCGGCTAGACTGCCAACCGATTACCTGAGCTTGAAGATGCCCAAAGAGACCCGTGATTACGTTCCTAAACTGATGGCGTATAAAGCCATCGTTTTGGATCCGAAGGCGTACGGCATTGTTTTGCCGGAGCTTGAAAACCACCCGTATTTTGTAGCGATTGACGTCACCCGCGACATTGATGTGGAGGTGGTGACAAGCTTATCGGGTCTTACGCCTGAAGAATTTCGTAATCTCAATCCGTCGTTTAATAAGCCGGTCATCTTAAGCGCTGCCAATCAGCAAATCCTCTTGCCATTTGGTCACGCAGAGGTGTTTCAAGAGAATCTCAAAAACTACTCTGGACCACTGTCCACCTGGACCGCCATCCGGGTTCCAGCGACGGAGTCAGCGGACCAGCTTGCAAAGCGGTTAGGAGTGAGCGTGGCAGTGTTGCGTGAGGTCAATGCAATACCTTCTGGTATGCGCGTCAAAGCGGGCTCGACCGTCCTGATACCAAAGCCCAGCACAAAGTCGGCCGATGTACCCGAGCACCTGGCTGAAAATGCCAGCCTCAATTTAGTCAGGCCGGCGCCAGTCAAAAAGGGGGCAGCGCCTGCCACCGCCGGCAAGAAAGCCAATACGGCACCCTCTAAAACCGCACAAAACAGCGCAAACCCCAGCGTCAAGGCAGCCGCTAAGCCGCCTACTCAGCAAAAGTCCGTATCGACAGATGCCACTAAATCTGCGAAAACAACTACTGCAAAGGCTGTTGCTACCCCGCAATAAGGTAGATTTAGCCTTTACGCGGTAGCAGTACCGAATCCTTTTAAGTACTTTTTAGGTAAATCATGTCCTACAAAACCGTTCACGCCCAATCCATACAAGATCCCCATGCTTTTTGGGGAGAGGAAGCAAAACACATCCACTGGGAAAAGCCTTTTGATACGGTACTGGATTATTCCAAGCCGCCGTTTGCACACTGGTTTAAGGGTGGACTAACCAATCTTTGCTACAACGCGGTTGATCGGCATTTAGCTGAGCGTGGTGATCAAATCGCCTTAGTGGCCGTCTCCACCGAGACCGATATTGAAAAGGCATACACCTTTAAGGAGTTGCATGCGGAAGTCAATCGCATGGCTGCCATTTTGAAGGCCAATGGGGTTGGCAAAGGCGATCGCGTATTGATTTACATGCCGATGATTGCGGAAGCCAGTTTTTCGATGCTGGCGTGCGCGCGCATTGGGGCAATTCATTCAGTGGTGTTTGGTGGCTTTGCATCGCATAGCTTGGCATCGCGCATTGAAGATGCCACCCCCAAAATGATTATTACGGCTGAGGCGGGCATGCGTGGCGGTAAGGCAGTGCCATACAAGCCGCTACTCGACGAGGCCATTACGCTCTCGTCCTACAAGCCCGCAAAAGTATTGATCGTCAACCGCGGCTTAACTGAGTTTGTGATGGTGGATGGGCGTGATCTAGATTACACCGCCGAGCGCTTGGCGCACATCAATGCAGCGGTGCCGGTAGAGTGGGTTGATGCAACCCACACATCCTATATTTTGTATACCAGCGGAACAACTGGTAAACCCAAGGGTGTGCAGCGCGATACCGGTGGCTATGCCGTAGCGCTGGCATCGGCAATGCGCCTGATTTTTTGCGGCAAGCCTGGTGAAACCATGTTCACCACATCCGATATCGGCTGGGTAGTAGGACACAGTTTCATTATTTATGGTCCGCTAATTAATGGCACGGCTACCATCATGTACGAGGGAACCCCTTTACGTCCAGATGGCGGAATTTGGTGGAGCCTAGTTGAGAAATACAAGGTATCGGTTATGTTCTCCGCACCCACTGCAATTCGGGTGCTGAAGAAACAAGATCCTGCTTTCTTAACCAAATACGATTTATCGAGCTTGCGCACCTTGTTTTTGGCGGGCGAGCCGCTGGATGAGCCAACCGCAACCTGGATTCATGAGGCCATTGGTAAGCCGGTGGTGGATAACTATTGGCAAACTGAAACCGGCTGGCCTATTTTGGCGATTCAGCGCGGTGTCGAGGTCATGCCTCATAAATTTGGCTCCCCTGGCTTGCCAGTATTTGGTTACAACATGAAGTTATTGGATGAGGCTACTGGCGAAGAGTTGGGCCCTGATCAAAAAGGGGTGGTAGCCATCGAAGGTCCTCTGCCTCCAGGCTGTATGCAAACCGTGTGGGGCGATGATGATCGTTATGTCAAAACCTACTGGAACACCATTCCCGGCAAGTTGTTGTACTCCACCTTCGATTGGGGCATCAAAGATAAGGACGGCTATTACTTCATTCTGGGTCGCACCGATGATGTCATCAATGTCGCGGGTCACCGTTTAGGTACGCGCGAAATCGAGGAAAGCATCTCCAGCCATACCAATATTTCCGAGGTCGCTGTTGTTGGTATTGAAGATAAATTGAAGGGTCAAGTTGCGATTGGTTTTGCCATACCAAAAGATGCAGCGAACGTTGCCAATCTGGAAGCAGAGCTAATGAAAACCGTGGACTCGCAATTGGGCGCGGTTGCAAGGCCTGCACGCGTTTACATTGTTACGGCCTTACCGAAGACCCGTTCTGGGAAGATTGTGCGACGGGCTTTGCAAGCGGTTGCCGAAGGGCGGGATCCGGGCGATATCAGTACGATGGAAGACCAATCGGTGCTGGCGCACATTAAAACGGTGATTCAGGAAAGCGCCAAAAAAAGCTAGGAAAAACTAGCCTTAAAAAAGCAGAAAGCATCGGGAAATCGAAGCAGACTCTGGGCGGCTGCGCCGCCCAGTAAGGCTGTGGCTGGTTTGGCGCAAAGCTAAGCCACGAACTGGTATTATTGTTGGGTTCGTAACTCAATAAATTACCCTAGCGCTTAAAAACACTCACCTCCCGCAACCACTTCCGGGTAGGCTATTTGGGGGTGTTGAGCGTTGGATGGCAGCAGGGATTGGAGATGGTTTGTCACCCTTGCTTCCTTCTTTTCCCCCAGCCGTTTTGGCATTGGCCGACGGCACTCTATTCGTAGGCTATAGCATTGGCGCCCCTGCCGAAACCGCTGGTGAGGTTGTTTTCAATACCGCCTTGACGGGTTATCAGGAAATCATCACCGATCCAAGCTATTGCCGTCAGATTGTGACGTTGACGTATCCGCACATTGGCAATGTGGGCATCAACGCCCAAGATGCCGAATCATCGCAAATTCATGCAGCCGGTTTAGTGATTAAAGACCTCTCGCGCCGAGTCTCAAACTTTCGCTCGGAGCAAAGCCTCGAGTCGTATTTGCAAAAGGCAGGTATTCCTGGCATCGCCGGAATTGATACGCGCAAGCTGACCCGTCTGCTGCGCGATAAAGGTGCGCAGTCGGGCGCGATTGTGGCTGGCAAGATGGGGGATGATCTCGCCGCATTAGGCAGCAGAGCCCTAACACTTGCAAAGGCATTTCCTGGTATGAGCGGCTTAGATTTAGCGCAGGTCGTTAGTACTAAAACCGCCTACCCTTGGCGCGAAGCCGAGTGGGAGTTGCACGGCCCCAATGGCAAACCGGCATACCGCAGCCTCGATAGCAAAAAATCCATCAAGAAAGTGGTGGCCTACGACTTTGGTGTGAAGCGGAATATTTTGCGCATGCTCACCGAGCGCGGTTGCGAATTAACGGTTGTGCCTGCGAAAACGACCGCAGCAGAAGTTCTGGCCATGAAACCGGACGGTGTGTTTTTATCGAATGGACCTGGTGACCCTGGACCTTGTGATTACGCTATTAGCGCCGCAAAAGAAATCATCGAGCAGGGCGTTCCCACTTTTGGTATCTGTTTAGGCCATCAAATTATGGGCTTGGCTGCTGGCGCGAAGACCCTGAAAATGAAATTCGGTCATCACGGCGCTAATCACCCGGTAAAGGATTTGGATAGCGGGCGCGTTGCGATTACGTCTCAGAACCATGGATTTGCGGTTGACGCCAAAACATTGCCGAGTAATGTGCGCGTGACCCACGTATCTCTTTTCGATGGCTCACTGCAGGGCTTAGCGTGGACAGACAAGCCGGCATTTTGCTTTCAGGGTCATCCCGAGGCATCGCCTGGACCCCATGACATTGCTTACTTATTCGATCACTTTATGGACTTAATGCATGCCGCTCCAACCAGTAAACAAGGAGGCAACTAATGCCTAAGCGGAGCGACATTAAAAGTATCCTGATTATTGGCGCAGGACCAATCGTTATTGGTCAGGCTTGTGAATTTGATTACTCGGGCGCGCAAGCATGTAAAGCACTGCGCGATGAGGGCTACAAAGTCATTTTGGTCAATAGCAATCCCGCGACCATCATGACCGATCCCGAGATGGCCGATGTCACCTACATTGAGCCGATTACATGGGAAGTGGTCGAGCGCATTATTGCGACTGAAAAGCCCGATGCCATTTTGCCGACGATGGGTGGTCAGACCGCACTCAATTGCGCCTTGGATTTGCACCGCCACGGTATTTTAGAAAAATACGGTTGCGAATTAATCGGCGCATCACCAGAAGCAATTGATAAAGCAGAAGACCGTCAAAAGTTTAAAGATGCGATGACCAAGATTGGTCTTGGTTCTGCTAAATCCGGTATTGCGCATTCGATGGATGAAGCCGTCGCCGTGCAACAACGCATTCAAAAAGAAACTGGCAGCCCTGGCTTCCCCGTAGTGATTCGTCCATCCTTTACGATGGGCGGCTCGGGCGGCGGCATTGCTTACAACCGCGAAGAGTTTGAAGAAATCTGCAAGCGCGGTTTGGAGCTTTCACCAACGGGTGAGCTCTTGATTGAAGAATCATTGTTGGGTTGGAAAGAGTTTGAGATGGAAGTGGTGCGTGACCGCGCCGACAATTGCATCATCGTGTGTTCGATTGAGAACTTGGATCCGATGGGCATTCATACGGGTGACTCGATTACGGTTGCGCCCGCTCAAACCTTGACGGATAAAGAGTATCAGTTGATGCGCAATGCATCGATTGCAGTGCTGCGTGAAATCGGTGTGGATACTGGTGGATCGAACGTGCAGTTCTCGATCAATCCAGTTGATGGCCGCATGATCGTGATTGAGATGAACCCCCGGGTTTCAAGATCATCTGCTTTAGCCTCCAAAGCCACGGGCTTTCCGATTGCAAAAGTTGCTGCAAAGTTAGCGGTGGGCTACACCTTAGATGAGTTGCATAACGACATTACCGGCGGCGCCACACCGGCATCGTTTGAGCCATCGATTGATTATGTTGTAACGAAGATTCCTCGCTTTGCATTTGAGAAGTTTCCACAAGCAGACTCACGCTTAACGACGCAAATGAAATCCGTTGGCGAGGTGATGGCCATTGGCCGTACCTTCCAAGAGTCCTTTCAGAAAGCCTTGCGCGGTCTTGAGGTCGGCGTTGATGGCCTGGATGAGCGCTCAACTGATTTAGAAGACATCATTCAAGAGATTGGTGAGCCAGGGCCCGATCGCATTTGGTATTTGGCCGATGCGTTCCGCATGGGCATGGGCCTGGATGAGATCTATGAAGAAACCAAAGTAGACCCTTGGTTCTTAGAGCAGATCGAAGAATTAATCACCATTGAAAACACATTAAAGCAGCATACGATTGACGGCTTGTCTGCAGCAGAGTGGCGCTTTCTAAAGCAAAAAGGCTTTTCGGATCGCCGCTTAGCGAAGCTGCTCAAGGCGGATGCCACCGCTGTTCGGGCTACTCGCCATCGCCTTAAGGTATTTCCGGTTTATAAGCGCGTCGATACCTGTGCTGCTGAGTTTTCGACCAATACAGCGTACATGTATTCAACCTACGAAGCAGAGCACGGCGAATGTGAATCGCAGCCAACGAATCGCGACAAGATCATGGTGCTTGGTGGTGGACCAAATCGCATCGGTCAAGGCATTGAATTTGATT
>JBEBBK010000051.1:0-7271 GCA_041158405.1 Pseudomonadota bacterium | reverse complement strand
TGCCAATCCGAGTTATCCAGTTTTTATAGAGCGTATTGACGGTTTTGCAGTTCTCAACCTGGTATACGGTACGTATTTGCAGGTGGTCTTGTAGATTCTCACCAACGCCGGGTAGCTCTAACTGGGTTTTAACGCCGATACTTTCAAGATGAGCCCTAGAACCGATCCCGGATATCTGAAGCAACTGGGGCGATCCAATCGATCCAGCAGAAAGGATGACCTGGTCCTCTGCAAGGGCTGTTTTACGGACCCCATTGTGCAAAAAATCCAATCCATAGACTTCCGTTTGGGCGCCGTGCCAAGCCGATTGAGTAAAGCGATGTTGGTTTAAGCTAGCGGCGGTAATGGGACGCAGTTTTAATTGCAACACCTGTGCTTTGGTCAGGATGGTTAAGTTCTTGCGATTCCGAATGGGATGCAGATAGGCATCGGCCATCGACCAGCGCTCTCCCCGCTTTTGCGTCATCTGAAAGTAGGCGCAACCTTCATTGTCTCCACGATTAAACTCTTCAATCTTGGGTATCCCCTGTTGGTCTGCAGCTTCCCGCCATGCATCCAGAATGTCCCATTGCACACGGGGTCGCTCCACCCGCATCTCACCTGCATCGCCATGCCATGGGTTGGCACCGGCGTAGTAATGTTCAAGAGATCTGTAGGTCTCCAGGGTTTTATCCCACTGCCATATCGGATCGCCCGTCAGCTCTGACCAGCGTGCATAGTCACTGGCTTGGCCCCGCATATAAATCATCGCATTAATCGACGATGATCCACCAATGCCCTTGCCTCTAGCGTAATGAATAGAGCGTTGATTTAATCCGGGATCGGCTTCTGTTTTAAAACACCAGTCCGTACGTTGATTATTAATCGTAAATAAATAGCCAACGGGAACCTTAATCCAAAACCAATCATCCTCTCCGCCGGCTTCGAGTAATAAGACACGGTGTTTCGGGTCAGCCGATAAGCGGTTGGCCAAAAGACAACCAGCACTACCCGCCCCAACAATGATGGTGTCAAATTCAAGGGCAGAGGTAGGTGCACTCATGAAACACTGGCCTACTTAATGACGGATAAGAGGCTACTGTAATCATCGCGCCACAGATTGAATTGTTTTGGACTATCTATCTCCTCGGCATTGACGAATTGAATATCCCGAAAGGCTTTTTTGTCTTTACTAATCAAAGCCCATTCCGAACGGTAGCCCACCTTGGTTTCTGAGGCAGCAAAACGTATCACCTTCACATCTTGATCAAAGGCATTGGCAGCAGTTTTAACTACCGGCTTTAAATCTAAAAAGCGATTGGTAATGTGCAGCGCAAGGATGCCGTCGCTCTTTAAATGCCTAAAGTATTGTGTAAATGCTTCCTTGGTCAATAAATGAATCGGTACCGAATCGCCTGAGAAGGCATCAATCACCAGCACATCAAATTGCTGATTGGGCTCTTGCTCCAATCGCAAACGCGCGTCACCTAAAACATGATCGATGCTTGCGGTGCTATTGGATAAAAAAGTAAAGTGCTTTTGGGCGGCATCAATTACATCCGGATTAATCTCATAAAAGCGATACACATCGCCTTTGCGCGCATACCCAGCTAGGGTTCCAACGCCTAAGCCCACCACACCCACTTTAATTGGCTCACTGGATTGGGACTTGACTAAGATGGCCTGCCCCACCCCACTCTCGCGAACATAATACGTCGTCGGGTCTTGGGCTTTAGCGGGATCCGTAAACTGGCTGCCATGGCTAATCTGGCCATGCTGCATAGTTTTATAGCCACGGCCCTCATCCACATATACTTTTAGGGTGCCATAAAAATTACGCTGGCTCAGCTCAATACCAGCAATGTCATGTGAATGATCGTCGATCCGAATCACGCCAATCAGTACTAGAAAAGAAGCAATTCCGGCAGCAGCTGTGAGCTTCAGTTGCTTCGTTTTGAACCGGGTGTTGGATAAAAATACCAATGCAACCACAATGCCAGTTAATACGATGCCAATCGATAACTCATAATTTTCCGTGAACCAATATGGCGCAATAATGCCCACAAAGAAACCGCCCATCACACCGCCAACGGCCAGCATTAAATAATACATAGTCAAGTAGCGCGAATTCGGCTGCTGGGCCGCCAACTCACCATGGCAAACCATGCACACCACGAAGAATGAAAACAAATTAACGCCCGTCGAAATCATCACTGGCAACTCATTTAAGCCCAAGGTTGGCAAATAAGCCAGAATGAAGAGCGAAGCTACCAATAGAGGTAAGAACAACTTCCGTTGATACCAACCGCTGCCCTCAAAGCAAATAATGAAGGACAAGAGGTACAGCGCCAAGGGGGCAACCCAAATCATCGGAACAGGCGCAATGTTTTCGGTTAAGAAACTGGTATCGGCCACCATTAGAATCGAGGGGCACGCTGCCAAGAGTATCCATGTCAGCAAATGGACTGCAGTTGGTGCTGGCACTGGTTCTTTTTCTACCTCAACGAGTGCAATGCTATTGCGATTGCGCCATGCCAAAATGCCACAGGTCAGCACAAAGATGGAGTACAAAGCGGACCAACAATACGACTGCCACTGGGTTGGTAGCATGGGCTCAAAGGCAATGGGATACGCCAACAAAGCCAACATGGATCCAAAATTAGATAGAGCAAACAAACGATAGGGAACGCCGCCCGTACGCTCACGCGCAAACCACGCCTGAATCAGAGGGCCAGTCGTTGACAGAACGAAGTAAGGCAAACCAATAGAAACAAATAAAAGACCCAGGATTTGCAGGGTAGGATTTTCACTGCCGGTAGGCTTCCATGCCTCGCTCGCAGCAAGGGGTAGCAGCGATAAGCTAATTACCAGTAGTGCAATGTGCAGCATGCTTTGCCGGTAGGGGCTGAGCGCCTTCACAATCCAATGCGAATAGATATAACCGAACAGTAATATAGCTTGGAAAAACAACATGCAGGTTGTCCAAACCGAGGCTGAGCCACCAAACCAAGGCAAGATCATTTTTCCAATCAGGGGCTGAACCTGAAACAATAAGAAAGCACTCAGGAAAATAGTGAGGCCGTATTGAAAAGTCAGTTGTACGTTGTATTTCATGGTGTTATGGCGTTATGGTTTTTTTAAATGAAATCTGTTGGTATTGCGTTTCGTATTCTGCGGCGACCTTTGCCCATGGCCGTAAATATCCCGCCATGGACTGTGTATTGCGTAGTAATGCATCCCCAGCCTTCGCCCATTGACTGATCGAATCATGCAGGGACAGAACCGTTCCGTGATTTGCGGATACATCCACTGCAGCCCCACAGGCATCCGATACCAATACCGGCACCTGACACGCCATGGCCTCAGCAATGACCATGCCATAGGCCTCGCTTGAAGCTGGGTGAATGAGCAAATCAAGTTCTTGAAAAATTGAAGCGCTGGGTTGCCAGCCTAGAAACTTGATTTCTCCAGGGTAATCTTGGCAAAGATGTTCCACTTCCGCCTCTTCTGGTCCCAACACCAGAACGCGTAAATTGGGGCGCTGTATCTGCAACTGCTTCGCAATTTCAAGAAATTTAGCAAAGCCCTTACGGCCCCACTCTTTTCCAATAAAGCCAATCGTGCCTCCGTCTTCAGGAACAATGTGCTGCAGCCGTTTTGGCATTGCCATGACGCCCGGCGAAATGGGAGATGCGATTTTATTCACCACCGAAGGGTAATGCTTCGAAATCGCCTTCGCTATAACCGCAGAAACAGGAACAATACAAACAGCCTTGTTGGGTGGCGCTCCAAGCTCGCGCGCCTCCATCCGCAAATAGGCCCATACCCGAATCGATAGGCGACGCCAAATGGATTTGTCTTTTACTCCAGCAAAAGGCATGGAATGGAAGGTTGTCAGATCATGGCTAATAGAGCGCTCGTGACTGTGCACGATGCACTGACCATGACTGAGAATCGGTTGAACTACTGCCCCTACTTTGCTTGCAAATCGCCAATACAAAATCCAGCGCGGCTTTGGTGGCAACAACCCCGTTTCTATTACCTCAATATTGCTAGCAGCCCTTGATTCATGGGATCTTTCACAAACAACCGTAATACGGTAATTGAGTAGCGCCAAGGCATGGCTTAAATGCCAAACGTAGGATTCCATGCCACCCACAGGACCCCAATTGCGGACAACCTGAATAATGTGCTGGCCAGTAGGTACTGACTGGGGTGGGTTAAGGCCGGTTTGCATGGCTCAAATCATACACTTTGAGGGCGGCCACCCAAACGATTAATGGCTAATCCAAAAACTACCCCTAGCGGCCAATATCCTCAAGCCAAATGCCCTACTTTGACGTAAATCAGGGCGCCCTCTTCTTTGGTAAATGGGGCATGCTTGCTATAGCGGGGACTGCGTATCCAACTTCCCTTGGGATAGACCCCAAACTCATCGTGAAAGACGCCATCTAGGACGTAAATTTCTTCGCCGCCTGGATGAACATGTGGGTTAAATACCGTATTGGGGGCCCAGCGCACTAATGCCGTGCTGACACCATCATGTTCATGCAAAGGCATTACCGACAAGCCCGGCACAAGCCCGGGGTACCAATCGCTGGCTTTAGTATTGAGCCGAAGCTCTTGGCTATCGGTCTGCGCAAACTGCCGTAGCTTTACGAATAGAGTACAGCCGTCAGTTGAAAAAGGGGCATGCTGACTACCGGGCGGGTTGCGCAAATACATACCAGCCGAATAATTGCCCCTCTCATCCGAAAAGCAACCATCGAGTACTAGAATCTCTTCACCGCCATCGTGGGTATGGGGTGTGAATTCGGTATTCGACGCATAACGCACCACCGATGTAGCGCGCGCTACCTCCTCACCAACCCGGTCCAGCATTTGCCTCTCCACCCCCTGAATAGGCGATGCATGCCATTCCAGCCGATCGGCATACAAAACAATGCGTTCGCTTAAATCACTGTTGATATTCATTATTCCAAGAATAAATCAAAGCAATCGAACGATGTGAAGATCGTTACAATTCAGCGATAAACAGTCCAAATCCCCCCGCAACAGAAGTAAAAGAAGGCCTTCGCCACCGGATCAAGGATGAGTTTGTTCAAGCCTCACTTCTAGCCCTGTATTTTGCTGCGTGGTTCTGCGCTATTGCATTCTTCTCGTTTGCCCTGCTGCGTGAGGCAGCAATTCCAGTAACTCAGTTTGGACTCGCGATCATTAAAGCAGGCTTATGCGCTAAATTCATGATGATTGGCAAAGCGATCTATCCATTAAAAGTAGATGCCAGGCGCGGCCTTATTAAATCCATCTTTTGGCACTCCATAGCCTACCTTGGAATTGTGCTTGCACTGAGCTTTGCCGAAGCCGGGATTGATGGACTTTTTCATGGCAAATTATTTCTAGAGTCCCTATCTCTATTTGGACACGGTGACCCAATTTATATTGCCGCCTTATCACTAATATATTGGCTCATCATTTGGCCTTACTTGATTGTGCTTGGTTTGAATCAATCCCTTGGCAACAAGGCGGTTCATAGTATTTTGTTTGGCTCTAAAACAACGTAATACGAGTTAGTAAAGTTCGGCTCTGCCCCTCTAAAAGAAATCGGGACCGCAATGCGATCCCGATTGTCTTGATGCTGTTCCTAGGAGGTATTACATCACCAGCCAATCGCCTTAGGTAGCCACAAGGAAATCTGTGGGTAATAAAATACGATGAACAATGCTACGCCCTGCATAAGTACAAATGGAATTACGCCTTTATATAAATGCTTAATCTTCACTTCTGGCGGAGCAACCCCCTTTAAATAGAAGAGAGCCCAGCCAAATGGCGGCGTTAGGAATGATGACTGCAAACAAACCGTAATCATCATGGCAATCCAAACGGGATCTGCGCCTTGCGCTATGAGTACCGGTAAAAATAGTGGGACGGCAATGTAACTAATTTCGATCCACTCAATGAAGAAACCCAGAATAAAAATCAGCAGCAACATAAACCAAATATCGCTATTGACGCCGCCTGGAATCACCTCAAACATGCCTGCAATGAGTTCCTCGCCATTTAAGCCGCGGAATGACAAGGCAAATACTTGAGCACAGATCAAAATGAACATCATGATTGCACTAATTTTGGTGGTGTCCAAGGCCACCAATTTGAGCTTGGCCCAGGTAAAGCGCCCAGAGAAAATGGTGACGATCACCCCGCCAATGGCGCCCATGGCAGCTGCCTCGGTTGGTGCGGCAATTCCAGCAACAATCGAACCTAATACCGCAATGACCAACATAATGGGTGGCACAACCACTTTCCAAAAACGGATGGTTAGTTCCTTACCAGAAACACGACTACGCTCTTCTTTGGGTATGGGTGGCATTAGATCAGGCTTAATCCATCCCAGAATCAGAATGAAAATGATATAGACCACCACCAATAGCATTCCGGGGCCAACGGCAGCTGCAAACAGAGTTCCTACAGACAGCTGCATAATGTCGGAGAGCAAAATCAAGATCAAACTCGGTGGAATGATCTGCCCCAAGGTGCCGGATGCACAAATGGCCCCACAGGCAATGCTTTTGTCATAGCCGCGTCGTATCAAGGTTGGTAGTGTAAGCAGTCCTAAAGTAATAACAGTTGCACCCACAATTCCAGTAGTAGCCCCCATTAAAGCGCCGAATAAAATAATCCCGACCGCCATGCCTCCTTTAACACCGCCGGCAAGGTGCCCGATGACATCCAATAAATCATCTGCTAGCCCGGACTTTTCAAGTGTGATGCCCATAAAGATAAACAGGGGTATCGCAAGCCACTGGTAGCCTGCCACTACGCCAAAAACCCGAGCGGGCAGTAAGTTAAACAGTACCGGTCCAAAACCCAAATACCCGAATACAAAGCCAACGGTAGCCAGCGTAATCGCGACCGGTACGCCAATCATCAGCATTACAAAAAAGCCGATGAGCATAAAAATAGCCATGGTTTCCATCTCAAACATGATTGCCTCCACCTTTTGTTTGGTAGTTCACAATCACGCGGCAAAATTCCCCAATACCTTGCAAGACTAAAAGACAGAAACCAATGGGAATAAGCCCTTTCACAATCCAGCGATAGGGAATACCGCCAGGATCGGGGGACATTTCCCCAATTGAAAACGATTGATTGACGTACTTTATCGAAAGAAATATGAATATGATTCCCACCACCACCGTTAATGCGGCTGATAAAAGGTCAACGTACAGCTTCGTTTTAGGTTTGTAGTTGGCATAAAACAAATCAACTCGGACATTGTCACCACGCAGTAA
>JBEBBK010000050.1:0-7306 GCA_041158405.1 Pseudomonadota bacterium | reverse complement strand
AGCCTGAAAGTAAAGCAGTAGCAACGCCTCGGATCTTCGCTTTTCACATTCACCATGGATTGCAAAAGGTGGCCGATGAATGGCTGGTTTTTTGTGAGGCACTCGCAAAAAAATACACGATCGGTTTTGACTTTCGTTTACTGCATATCGATACCCAATCAAACTCAGGAAACATCGAGGCTAGAGCCCGTGCTGCACGCTATGAGGCATTGACTGAGCTATGCTCTTATCACGGCATTGAGGACCTCTTGCTCGCGCACCACCAAAACGATCAAGCCGAAACCGTGTTGTTGCAATTGATGCGCGGCGCTGGCGTTGCTGGTTTATCGAGCATGCCGGAGAGTAGGGTTCTGGCGACATCCCCGGAGCAGACCAGCAGCATTACACTTTGGCGACCGCTACTACGCTTAAGTCGGGATGAGCTTGAGGCCTATGCCCGCGAAAACCGACTCAAATGGATTGAAGATCCGAGTAATCGCAGTAGCAAATATCGGCGCAATGCAATTCGCAAGAGCATATTGCCTAAGTTGGAAAGCATTCAACCTGGTGCTACCGCTAATCTCGCGCGCAGTGCCGAGTTGTTGGCACAGGCCCAGCAATTGCTTGATCGACTGGCTCAGCAGGACGGTAAAAAAATTCACAATCCAAAAAGTAATACTTTAAGCGTGCAGCCATTGCTTGACTTAAATGCAAGCGATCCTGCAGCCGCTAATAATGTATTGCGTTACTGGCTTAAAGTTGCCGGGTTGGCGATGCCATCCCATGAGCGCCTTCAAGCATGGTGGCTTGATTTACAGCAGGCCCGTAGCGACGCCAAGCTAGAGTGGCTTCATGACGAGTGCAGGATTCGATTGTGGCGTGGGCAGCTGCAGATCGGCGCAGCGGCAAAGCCAGAGGAAGGCGAGTGGACTTTTGTGCCTGTTCCAGCAAGGAGTACGCAAGGGGGATTGCCGGCCGCATGGATTACTAAATCTGAGAAAGCGGGTACGGTGGAGTTTCGGGAGCGTAGTGGCGCCGAACGTTTGCAAGTCATCGCCAGTGGTCCGCGCAAGACACTCAAAAACCTGTACCAAGAAAATGCGGTGCCACCATGGCAGCGGCAGGCTCCGCTCTTGTACATGGATGGTGAGCTGATTGCGGTTGCGGGGGTGGGAGTCAGTTACCCCCATTTGGTCTTCTCGGGCAGGCGCATGTTGCCGGAGTGGAAGTCCTTCTAGGGCAGCTTGCCAGCCAAAACGCTGTAATATAGCACTTTTAGGTAATTCACCTCGTTTTTAACTGCATACCCCCTATGGCATTAATTGTTCACAAATACGGCGGCACCTCGATGGGCTCGGTTGAGCGCATCCAAAATGTCGCCAAACGCGTCGCTAAATGGATGCGTGCTGGCCACCAGGTTGTGGTCGTCCCATCGGCGATGTCCGGTGAAACCAATCGTTTACTTGGCCTTGCTCGCGACATTAATCCAGGTGCTAGCCCAAGGGAGCTGGATCAAATTGCTTCTACGGGTGAGCAAGTTAGCTCAGGCCTATTGGCTTTAGCCCTTCACAAGGAGGGCATTGACGCAGTGAGTTATGCGGGCTGGCAGGTCACTATTCATACTGACTCAGCATTTACAAAAGCGCGCATTATGGGGATCGATGATCAAAAGATCATGGCTGACCTCAATGCCGGCAAGGCGGTAGTCGTAACCGGTTTTCAGGGGGTCGACCCCAATGGCAATATTACGACCTTGGGTCGTGGTGGTTCGGATACTTCCGCAGTAGCCATGGCTGCTGCGCTCAAAGCAGACGAGTGTTTGATTTACACCGATGTGGATGGGGTCTACACCACGGATCCACGGGTATGTGAAGATGCCCGCCGTCTCGATAAGATTACCTTTGAAGAGATGTTGGAGATGGCCAGTCTTGGCTCTAAGGTTTTGCAAATTCGCTCCGTTGAGTTTGCTGGTAAATACAAAGTCAAAACCCGGGTTCTGTCGTCGTTGACCGACCCACTGATACCCCTTGATATTGAAATGAAGTCGGGTACCTTGATTACATTTGAAGAGGACAGCACCATGGAAGCCGCCGTTATTTCAGGGATCGCTTTTGCACGCGATGAAGCCAAAATTACCGTACTCAGCGTGCCCGATCGCCCGGGCATTGCATACCAAATTCTGGGTCCGATAGCAGATGCCAATATTGACGTCGACATGATTATTCAGAATCAATCGGTGGATGGCAAAACGGACTTTACCTTTACGGTACCCAGAGCCGATTACCAAAAGTCCATGGACCTGCTCAAAAATACGGTACAAGCGCACATTGAAGCCAAGGAAATAGCGGGCGACCCTAAAGTATCGAAGGTATCGGTTGTTGGCGTTGGCATGCGCTCGCACGTGGGCGTGGCGAGCAAGATGTTCCGCACCTTATCGGAAGAGGGTATCAATATTCTGATGATTTCAACTAGCGAGATCAAGATTTCAGTCGTGATTGATGAAAAGTACATGGAGCTAGCGGTACGTGCCTTGCATAAAGCATTTGAACTCGATCAAAAGTAAGAAAATCCCATAGAAACGGCACATCCGTTAAACTGTGGGCTGTTTTGAAATACGGAGACGTGGCCGAGCTGGTCGAAGGCACTCCCCTGCTAAGGGAGCATCGGGGCTAAAACTCTGATCGGAGGTTCGAATCCTCTCGTCTCCGCCAGTATTTCACTCCTTCCGCACTCGTTTCAACATCTATTCTGCAAGGCGCACCACTCAAAAGACTGTTTTGAGTTTGCTGCTGCCATAAAAAATTCTGTGTTCTAAAAAATAGAGTATTTTCATACTATCGTCGGCAATTTTGACTTGAAACATTTGATCGGTATTTGCTATGAAGATATTTAGCCTGCGTGATGCATCGAGCAGAGACACGCTTGGCCTTGTGATGCCAAGTGACCCATCTCGATACATTGATTTATGCGCTACTGAGCCGTCCATTCCAACTACTCTTTTGGAATTAATCAAGATAGATCCGAATTTCGCGCTCGTGGCGAAGGCCATGCAATCAAGCAAGCCAATTACTAACCCATTGTCAGGCATCACATTCAGAACATTAATTGAGCGTCCTGGGAAAATTGTATGCATGGGCCTTAACTATGCAGATCACGCAAAGGAGGGCGGTAATGCGCGCCCTGATTACCCAAGTTTTTTTATGAGGGGTTCAAATTCATTAACTGCGCATAAGGCGCCCTTGATTAGGCCAACCGTTTCAGATAAATTGGACTATGAGGCTGAGTTGGCGTTTGTTGTGGGAACAAGGGCTCACCAATTAAATCAAAGCAATGCCTTGAGCTGCATTGCCGGCTACAGCATTTTTAATGATGGAAGCATTCGGGATTACCAACGTAAAACAACGCAATGGACGATTGGAAAAAACTTTGATCAGACAGGCGCATTTGGCCCTTGGCTAGTGACGCCTGACGAGCTTCCACATGGAGCCAGCGGACTGCGAATTCAGTCACGCTTAAATGGCAATCTTATGCAAAATGCCAATACAAAAGATTTCTTATGGGGTGTTGCGGAGACGATTCAACTGATTACTGAATGCATGACTTTGGAGCCTGGGGATGTCGTTATTACAGGCACCCCAGCCGGTGTCGGATACGCAAGAACACCACCTGTTTTTATGAAGCCGGGGGATGTTTGTGAGATCGAGATTGAGGGGATCGGGGTTTTACAAAACTCGATCAAAGATCAGATTTTGTGATAATCAGAGAACTTGACGTAAGCCCAACATTTCTCGTGCTTGTTTAGCGGTGGCTACCGGCCGGTTGTATTGGCCACATAGCTTAGCTACCCGAGTAACTAGTTGCGCGTTATCTTTAGCAATGTGGTCTTTATCAAAGCGAATATTATCTTCAAGGCCGGTTCTTACGTGACCCCCAAGCTCTAAAGCCCACTGATTGAGAACAAGTTGATGCTTGCCGATTCCAGCGGCTGTCCAAGTCGCTTGTGGCAATACCTCATCAAGTTCTTTGATTAAAAACTCTAGGACACTGCGCTTTGCGGGCATGGCATTGGGGATGCCCATCACAAATTGCACATGGGCCGGTGCATTGACGAGACCCTTAGCAACTAAATTAGCGGCGTTATAAAGCATCGCCAAGTCAAATATCTCGATTTCCGGTTTGATGTCGTATTTGAGCATTTCACCCGCCAGATGTTCAATGAAATCGGGGGGATTTTCATAGATTGAGGTTGGAAAATTGACTGAACCAGTCGCAAGCGATGCCATATCAGGACGATGAATTAACATAGCCCCACGCTCTTGCTGATTACGGCCCCGACCTCCAGTTGAAAACTGAATAATCATTGGAGGGCAGTATTTACGAATTCCTTCCTGAACTGCAAAAAATTGATCGGGATTTGATCCAGGGCTTTCATCTGGATTGCGAACATGAATATGTACTAGGCTAGCCCCAGCTTCAAACGCCTTGTGGGTCTCTTCAATCTGTTCGCCAACAGTAACTGGCAGACCAGAACAATCTTTCTTTCTGGGTACTGAGCCGGTAATAGCCACAGAGATAATCACGGGGTTTGTCATGATTGTTGGTAATTGGTCTAGTTAAGGGGTAATTGTAGGTAATTATGCTTAGTTAAACCATGAATTTAGCTGTTTTATTGTGGGCTATTAGGATTTATCATGATCAGTATTTTGATGCTTGGCTTTAGTATGGGCATTAAAGTCAAGGTAGGCAGTTTTAGTCATTGACTCTAAAAATAATGCGTTGATTGATAACGAGGTTTTTAAAAGGGGAATTCTATGCAAAGGGCAACATTTACTGGTGTTCATTCGCCTAGCCGATTACTAAGATTAGTCTTGCCATTTATTTTTCTTGCAAGCTTTGGTTTCGGTGGTGTTCATGCACAAAGTCAGTTTCCAAATAAACCGATTCGTTATGTAATCCCATTTCCTCCCGGCGGCGCAACCGACAATATTGCTAGACCCTTAGCTGCCGAGTTGGGGGTCTTGGTTAAATGGAATATTGTGATTGACAATAAACCAGGGGCTGGCGCAAATATTGGTGCTGAACTAGTTGCTAAAGCACCGGCGGATGGCTATACCTGGTTAATGGGCTCGGTGGGCACGCACGGAATTAATCAGCCCTTGTATACCCAAGGTGGGGGTAAGCTGCCATTTGATCCGATCAAAGATTTTGCGCCTGTAACTTTGGTGGCAGAGTTTGGGAACGTCTTGGTGGTCAATCCCGATTGGGCTAAGCGCAACAATATCAATAGTGTGAATGATTTGATTCGCTACGCACGTGCTAATCCCGGGAAGGTGAATATGGCATCAAGCGGAAACGGCACCTCGATTCATATGGCCGGTGAACTATTTAAATCGATGACTAAAACCTATATGGTTCATTTGCCGTATCGGGGGAGCCCTCCAGCGGTTGCCGATTTAATTGCAGGCAATGTGGATATCATGTTCGATAACATTCCATCGGCTATTAATTTTATCAAAGCTGGACGCTTAAAGGCCTTGGCTGTGACGAGTGCTAAGCGTTCACCAGCGTTGCCTGATTTGCCTACTGTAGCCGAAGCAGCCAATCTTCCTGGCTATGAGGCAACTTCCTGGTTTGGAATCTTGGTACCTGCGAATACACCGCCCGATTTGGTGAAATTGATCAACGCCGAAGTAGTGCGCGCAATTAATAGTCCGGCGGTACGTGAGAGATACGCGGCGATGGGAGCTGAACCTGTTGGCAATTCCCCTGAGCAATTCGCTAATTTTATTAAGAGTGAGATTGCGAAGTGGACTCGCGTGGTTAAAGAGTCTGGAGCTGTAGTTGATTAGGCGGGGTGCCCCAGCTCAGAAAGGCGTTTACTCGGACTAATCGCCTCCGGGTCTATGACGATTTCGATGATGGCCCCCTTCGAACTTTTGAGGGCGGCCTGTAGTGCTAAAGCAAATTGCTCGGTCCGCTCTACCCGAAAACCGGGCATCGAGAAGCTTTCTGCCAAACGGATAAAGTCGGGATTTGTTAATTCAGTGCCGGACACCCGACTCTTGAATTCGCGTTCTTGGTGCATCCGAATGGTGCCGTACATCCCATTGTTGATGATCAAAACAATGGGTTGCGCTTGATAGCGAAGTGCTGTTGCTAGCTCTTGACAATTCATCATGAAGTCGCCGTCACCACAAAAAGCTACCACCACTCGCTGAGGATCAACCAATTTTGCTGCAATCGCAGCCGGTAAGCCATAGCCCATAGATCCATTGGCTGGAGCTAATTGCGTTTTAAAACCACCATATGGGTAAAAGCGATGGAGCCAGGCAGCAAAATTACCGGCCCCATTCGTAAGTATGGCGTTACGTGGTAATTCATTCGCTAAGTTGGCAACGATCTCAGATAGTTGGACACCCCCAGGAATGGAGGTGGGCTGGCTAAAAGCAAGATATTCTTCGTGAGCTGCACGCATGTGCTCGGGCTGGTGCTTCTTGCCCATGGTTACGTTTGTCAATGCTAAACAAAATGCCTCTGGTGAACATGCAAGAGCATAGTCGGCTGCATAAACGCGACCCAGTTCATCAGGGCTGGGTAAAACATGAATGAGTGTTAATGCTGGTTTTGGAACGCTAAGAATGGTGTAGCCGCCAGTGGTCATCTCACCTAAGCGTTCACCAATGACAAGCAGGACATCAGCCTCTTGGACTCGTTTCACTAAGGCTGGATTAGCAGCAATGCCAAGATCACCTGCAAAGCAAGGGTCGCGATTATCAATGAGATCTTGAGAGCGAAAACTTGTCGCTACCGGCACTCCTTCACGATTCGCCCAATTTATTAATGCATCGCATGCATCTTTGGTCCATGAGCCGCCGCCAGCAAGGATCATTCCTCGTTCTGCCTTGGCTAGAGCCCGCACAGCCTCATTAAATAAGGCTTGGTCTAATCCGGGACTAATAATGTGAGCTTTAGGAGTAGGGTGCTCGTGGGCGCGGGCAAACAAAACATCTTCTGGTAAAGCTAAAACAACGGGACCCTTTCGTCCGGATTGGGCAAGATGAAACGCATGGGAAATGTATTCATCGATCCGATCTGCACGATCAATACTACCCACCCATTTGGCACATTCAGAGTAAACCTTTCGGTAGTCCATTTCTTGAAAAGCTTCTCGACCCACCATATCTGTACCCACTTGGCCGATGAGTAATACCAATGGAGTTGAATCTTGATACGCTGTATGTACTCCGATCAACGCATTTGCAGCACCTGGCCCACGCGTAACCATTAAAACACCCGGCTTGCCAGTCAGTTTGGCATAAGCTTCTGC
>JBEBBK010000049.1:0-7348 GCA_041158405.1 Pseudomonadota bacterium | reverse complement strand
CCAGCCAAATTGAATCAATACCAAGCTGACGGCGCTAGCAGGTAATGCGAGTAAGACGCCAAAAAATCCAAAGAGCTTGCCAAAAATAATTAAGGCAAATAGAACAGCAACAGGATGCAAGCCAATGCGCTCGCCCACCAGTCGCGGCGTGAGAAAAAATCCTTCCAAAACCTGACCGATACCAAATATGGCCAGCACCCAAATTAATTCAGTGCCAAAGCCGAATTGCAGTATGGCGGAGAGAATGCCAATGCCGAGTCCCAGGGCAATACCAATGTAGGGAATGATGATCATCAGGCCAGTAAATACACCCAAGGCAATGGCACCATCCATTCCAACCAGGCTGAGGCCAATGCTATAGAAAGTGGCCATTACCAAAATGACCAAAATCTGTCCGCGCAGGTATTGCGACAGTAGCCCGTCGGTATGCTGGCAGAGATGACGGGCCGTATGTGCAAAGCGCGGAGGAATCAAGCCCTCGATTAATTTAAAAAAGTGATTCCAATCGATTAACAAATAAAATAAGACGAACAAAATCAAAATCAGATTAACAAAGCCATGCACTATCGAGCCACCCGAGAGCAAAAGGGTTTCGAGGGTTGAGCTCATTAAAACGTTTGCATTACTACTGAGGTGGCTTGTTATTTTCTGCGTCACGGTTTCGCGTAGTGCAGCCCAATCAAACTCAATGTGGTGTTCAGCCAAGGTTGGCTCTAACCACGCCTGCGTGTTTTGCACCCAAATGGGCAGTTTTGTTTTGATTAGGGGAATTTCATGACCGAGGAGATTAATCAGCAGCAGGAAGAGCCCAGTAACCAGGCTCAGGCCAAAAATAATCGTGATGGTCGCTGCCAAGGCACGGGGGACGTGCAGGTCCTCAAGCCGGCTTGCTACGGGTCGTAGGGCATAGGCAAGAATAAAAGCAGCCAAAAAAGGAGTAAAAATTTCTGCCATGGGGCATTGATCCTCTAGAATTCAATGATTCTACCGATCAACGCATGCTTTCACCTTATTTCTAAACGCCCCCATGAGCTCATCCCCTAATTCCCAAGCCCAAAGCCTCTCGTACCGCGATGCTGGCGTTGATATTGATGCTGGCGATGCCCTTGTTGACCGCATTAAGCCGCTGGCAAAGAAAACCATGCGCGAGGGTGTTCTAGCTGGTATTGGCGGCTTTGGCGCCTTGTTTGAGGTGCCCAAGCGCTACAAAGAACCAGTATTGGTATCGGGTACCGACGGCGTGGGAACTAAGCTGAAATTGGCATTCGAATGGAATCGCCATGACACCATTGGACAAGATTTAGTCGCGATGAGCGTCAATGACATTTTGGTGCAGGGTGCAGAACCCCTCTTTTTTCTGGATTACTTTGCCTGCGGCAAGTTGACGGTGGATACCGCAGCTACGGTGGTAGGCGGTATTGCTACGGGCTGTGAGTTGGCGGGTTGCGCCCTCATTGGCGGCGAGACCGCTGAAATGCCTGGCATGTATCCGGATGGCGAATACGACTTAGCAGGCTTTGCTGTCGGCGCCGTTGAAAAATCCAAGATCATCAGCGGTAGCCGCATTGTGCCGGGCGATGTTATTTTGGCCTTGGGCTCCAGTGGCGCCCATTCCAATGGCTATTCTTTAGTGCGAAAGATTATTGAACGTGCTGGCGCAAAGCCAAGCGATGATATTGGCGGACGTCCTTTGATTGATGTAGTGATGGCACCGACTGAAATCTACGTCAAGCCACTATTAAAGTTAATTGGCGAAGTCGATGTGAAGGGTATGGCCCACATTACCGGTGGTGGACTCGTGGATAACGTGCCCCGTGTTTTGCCGGAGAATACTCAAGCGATTTTGCACCGCGACAGTTGGGTTCTGCCTGACTTATTCCGTTGGTTGCAAATAAAGGGCGGCGTTGTCGATGCAGAGATGGTCCGCGTCTTTAACTGCGGTATTGGCATGGTCGTTGTTCTGGCAAAAAGCGAGGCAGACAAAGCCCTTGCTTCGCTCCAAGCCCAAGGCCTAAAAGCGTGGATCGTGGGTGAGGTGGTTGAGCGCGCACCCAATGCAGCGCAAACGATTGTTATTTAACTACACCCAGCGCTTGTAGACAGTATTGCAGGGCTGCCTGAAAGCCGTTGGCATCAAACGGATTAAATACAGTTCGGCCCTCAATTGCCCTGAGCCAAGTGAGTTGGCGTTTACCCAGTTGCCGCGTTGCTGCTATGGCCTTATAACGCATTTGTTCTGCGCTAATGTGCCCTTCTAAATATTCCCATACTTGGCGATAGCCGACTGCGCGCATCGAGGGTAGGTCGGCATGTATGCCAGGCTGAGTGCGTAGCGCACGAACTTCATCAATCAATCCAGCGTGCAGCATGGCATCAAAGCGACTCTCTAAATTCTGATGCAGCTGCGCCCGCTCCTTTGGCTCCAAGGAAACTAGACGCAGCCAGTCGGGAATCAATGAGCCTGCACGACCGTCATCACTGGGCGATTCTGCAAGCCAGGCCGACATCGGTTTACCGGTTGACCGCACGACTTCTAATGCGCGCTGAATGCGCTGTGAATCATTGGGCTCCAAGCGCGCTGCTGTAATGGGATCAAGCGCCATTAACTCCGCATGCATGGCTGGCCAGCCGAGTGCCTTGCCTTGGGCATCGAGGTGAGCACGGATGGCCGAATCCGCTGGTGGAAGGCTGGACAGGCCATAGGCAAACGCACGCCAATAGAGCATGGTGCCGCCGACGATGACTGGCACATGACCCCGTTGCCGTATTTCAGTGACGAGCCGTTTAGTGTCGGTTGCAAAGCGTGCCGCAGAGTAGGCTTCGCTTGGATCGAGAATGTCGATGAGGTGATGCCTTACTGCTGCGCGTTCCGTCTGCGAGGGTTTGGCGCTACCAATGTCCATGCCCCGATAGACCAGAGCAGAGTCCATACTGATGAGTTCAACCGTGATGTTCCGCGCTTGTGCCGCCTCAGCTAGCAACATGGCTAAGTGGGTCTTACCGGATCCAGTAGGACCCGCTATTGACAGGAGGGGCTGTGAATGCAATTCAGTCGGCATGGCGCGTTGAATGCAATCGTTTTAATCTTAGCGAGCTTGGCTTTCGAGGGTGGCGATGTGGTTACGAATCTCTTCCGCATCGCTCGCTTCGGGCGCTTCACTAATGTAGTGTTGCATGTCCTGTAGGGCCGGACGTACGTATTCCAGTTGGGCAAAAATAAGACCCCGATCACGCACCTCCTCGATGGCGTCGGGCAATAAAATCACCAAGCGCTCCTGAATGCCAAGCAAGCGTTCCCAGCGTTCATGTTCGGTATAAATTAATTTCAGGTTACGTAAAAAGCGCGAGAGAATTTCTCGGCTACTCGAGGCGCGCAAGAAAATACTTAAAGGAAGCGCAGTCTCACCCCGATAGCCCTTGGCTTCCAGGTAAGGATCCAGCATGGTTTGCAATTCATCCTTGGAGTAGGTGGCGCCATTGAGCGGATCCATAATGATTTCACCTTGAGGCAGGGAGACCCGCATCATGAAGTGATTCGGAAACGAGACACCACGAATCTTTAGACCAATTTGCTGGCCGAGCTCAATCATTAAGATGGCTAGGGAGATTGGAATGCCGCGACGGCTCTCCATCACATGGTGCAGATAGGAATTCTCGGGCGCATAAAAGTCATTGGCATTTGGACCAAATCCCAGCTCGGTGTAAAAAAAATGCTTGAGCAGCTGTAGGCGTTGGACTTGCGAGGTATCGGCAGTGATGCGTTTTTTTAGCTTGCTACCGAGGGCATCAATTTCATCAAGCGTGTGCTGCACATCCAAGTCTGGGAAGGCATGCTGTGCAACCGCAATCGCAGATTCGGTTAAGGGAAAATGCTCATCCTCGGCAACGAGGGAAGTGAAGTAATCAAGTTGGCGTGTCGGCATACGTTCTATTTTGCATGACGCCGAAAGTGCTGCCAACGAATGCCCACAATCCAAAGGGCCATGAAATACACCACAGCAGCGCCCATAATCCAGGCGGCCAGTAAGCCAACACGTGTCCATGGCTCACTTTGCATCGCAATCCACTGGTGTAGGTTGGCGCCATAGTAGAGCAATAGCGATAAAGGAATCAGTGCAATAGCAAGTTGAACGAGGTATTTAGTCCAACCAAAACCAGCCGCAATTGCGCCGCGCTGGTGCAAGCCAATCCACAGTAGGGCCGCATTTAAGCAGGCACCCAATCCAACGGAAAGCGCCAAGCCGGTATGGCCTAGTAAAGGCACCAAGACAATATTAGCCAGCTGAGTTGAGATCAATACAAGCAAAGCAATGCGCACTGGCGTACGAATATCTTGACGGGCATAAAATCCAGGCGCCAGAATTTTGATCAGAATCAATCCAATTAGCCCAACGCCATAGGCGGCTAAGGCCTGCTGCGTCATCACCACATCCAGTGCGGTAAAGCGGCCATAGTGGTAAAGCACCGCAGCGATGGGTTCGCCAAACAGCAATAACGCTACTGCGCAGGGCGCAGCCAGCAAGAAGGTGAGCTGCAAGCCCCAAACCAGGAGCTCACTTGCTTGCTTTGTGTCTTGCTGGGCATTGGCCCTACTCAGGCTCGGTAGTAGTACGGTGCCCAGTGCTACACCCAGTAAGGCGGTAGGAAATTCCATCAGGCGATCGGCATACGACAACCAGGAGACACTGCCGGTTTGCAAGCGAGAGGCAATATTGGTGTTAATCACCAGGGAGATTTGCGCAACGGAGACGGCAAAGACAGCCGGGCCCATTAGCTTTAATACTCGGCGCGCATCGGGATTTAGCCAAGCGCTCCGAATGGCGCGCGGTAATAGGCCGATGCGGGGCAGTAAGCCCAGCCGGCGCAGCGCAGGAATTTGAATCGCCAATTGCAAAACGCCGCCCACCAGCACGCCGAATGCAAGGGCATAAATGGGTTGATCGAGTTGGGGCGCAAGCCAGAGTGCACTGCCAATTAATGCCAAGTTCAGCAAAACGGGGGTGAAGGCTGGAATCGCAAAGCGCTGAAAGGTATTGAGAATGCCTGCCGACAGGGACACCATCGAAATCAGCCCGATATAGGGAAACATAATTTGGGTCATGATTACGCTGGCGTCGTAAGCGGGGCTGCCGCTAAAGCCGGTGGCAATCGCCAAAATTAAGAGTGGGGCGCCAACAATGCCCAGGCCCACGGTAAGTAATAGGGCCCAAAAGAGGAGGGTAGCAACCGCATTAATCAGGGTTTTAGACTGGGCTGGATCATCCTTACTGGAAACTTCCCCCAAAATCGGCACAAATGCCTGGGAAAATGCCCCTTCGGCAAACAGCCTACGGAGCAGATTGGGTAGCCGAAAAGCCACATTAAAAGCGTCTGTCCACTCGGAGGCCCCAAAACTACGGGCAATCAGGGTTTCGCGTAACAGCCCTGTAATGCGCGATAGCATGGTGAAGGAGCTAACCTTGGCGGCAGCGGAGAGCAGGTTCATGGGTCAATTTTCACCTATTTATCAGGCAACTGGGCTTTTTAACTGCTTTCAGGTAAAATCTTGGGTTTTGGTGAGCTGGCTAAAGAATTCCGCAAGAAAACCCCTCAAAAAGAGGATTTACCTTGTAAAGCCGATTTATTCAGCTTGCTATCGAACGATTTAACCCATTGAAATTACATAGGTAGGTTTAAACATGGCCAATACCGCACAGGCACGCAAGCGCGCCAGGCAAGCAGTAAAACAGAATGAGCACAACTCCAGTTTGCGCTCGAAGCTTCGCACCTCCATTAAGGCTGTGCGTAAAGCGATCGATACCGGCGATAAAGCAGCCGCTGCAAAAGTGTTTGTTGCGGCTCAAGCAACCATCGACAAAATTGCAGACAAGAAAATTGCACACAAAAATACCGCGGCTCGTCAAAAGTCCCGTTTGTCTGCTGCAATCAAGGCAATGGCTGCCTAAGTCGTTTTTGCTTAGCAGTACACAGTCATAGCCCGCTCCTTATCAGGGCGGGTTTTGCTTTTTAAGTATGGGTTTGTGATTTGGGTTCGAATTCACATGCTTCTTCGATAGCCAAATCATTGTCTTTGGCAAAGTTGAGAACAAAGTCGAGGGCGCGTGGGTCGAGTTCATGCAGTCTGGTATCGATCACGACGCACTTGATCTCCGCTATTTGTACCGGCCTTGCATAGGGTGAATAGGTAAAGCGTGGATCCGCATGATCGCCTGGCGGCCTGAATGTAGCCATAACCCCGCAGAGTCGCTCGGCCCAATCAGTTGGCCGAAACGGCTTGCCGGTCGATGTAACGCCTTGAATAAATAGTTTTTTGTGTTTCAAATGGATGGGTATTTTAGTTGGAGCATTTGTATCACGTTACCCTATAGCTTAACAGTGCAGCTTGCATTTAATCGCCCCATGAATGAAGGCGTCGTGTTTTGAAAATGAGATCAATACAAACTCCTCGGAGAGCCTCATGAATACCTCTTTAGCAAAGCCCCAAGTACCGGGCCAACTGAAGCATTATTTGCAATTTACTGATCTGACGCGCAGCGAATACGATTACCTATTCGCACGCTCTGCTTGGCTCAAGACTAAATTCAAAAGCTACGAAACCTGGCATCCTTTGCATGATCGTACCTTGGCGATGATTTTTGAAAAACAGTCGACCCGTACGCGGCTTTCATTTGAGGCAGGTATTCACCAACTCGGCGGCCATGCGGTTTACCTCAATACGCGCGACACCCAATTAGGTCGTGGCGAGCCCGTCGAGGATGCCGCTCAAGTCATTTCGAGAATGACGGACATCATCATGATTCGTACCTTTGGCCAAGACATCATCGAGCGCTTTGCCGCAAACTCCCGGGTTCCAGTAATCAATGGCCTGACCAATGAGTTCCATCCTTGCCAAGTGCTAACCGACGTATTTACCTTTGTCGAGGCGCGCGGACCGATTCAGGGCAAAACCGTGGCCTGGGTTGGTGATGCGAACAACATGGCCTACACCTGGATTCAGGCGGCTGAAGTATTGGGCTTTCAGGTGCGCTTTTCTGCGCCCGATGGCTATGCCCTTCACCCCGAACGCTTAAGTCCTGGGGCAGCGAAGCACCTAACGGTATGCAATGACCCCAAGGAGGCATGCAAAGACGCCGACCTCGTGAGTACGGATGTCTGGACTAGCATGGGCTTTGAGGACGAAAATACCTCCAGAATGGCGGCGTTTAAAAACTGGATGGTCTCGGATAGTTTGATGGCCTTGGCTAAGCCCAATGCACTCTTTATGCACTGCCTGCCAGCCCATCGCGGCGAGGAAGTGTCGGCTACCGTGATCGATGGTCCGCAGAGCGTTGTCTGGGAAGAGGCTGAA
>JBEBBK010000048.1:0-7396 GCA_041158405.1 Pseudomonadota bacterium | reverse complement strand
ACGATGCTTTGCTATCAACCATCTACCGCCAGTCTTACCATTCACCCATATGCGTAAGTAGCGAATGTCCTTATCTGTGTGCCACTCAATGTGTTTCCAACTAATGCCTAATGCCTCTGTGCCGTGTCGCATTCCCGTAAGCAATAGCATTTCTACATAATCACGCAGTAGCGGACGCATCTCACGCTCTACAGCTAATCGTCCCTCACTACTCCACTTCACCATATACACAAGTAGATGCTCTATCTCCTCTCTGCTAAACGCTGGGCGAGCGATGCTCTTTAGTCCTCGTGTTGATAGCTTCGGTATCGCCACACGCTCGCTAATCCAACCTCTGCTAACAGCAACGCTACACAAGCGACTCCACGCACTCGCAAAGTTATTCAGCGTGCTCGCTTTCGGTAGCTTTGCCATCTGTCTGTTTCGCCACAGCTCAAACTCTACGATGTCGCTGTGCGTTAGCTCCTCTAACTGCTTGTCCGCAAAGTACGGAATGAAATACTTTTCTATACAAGTTATATACGAGTGATACACGCTCTTTCCTCTACCCAAGTCCATCTCTTTGCGTAGCTCGTCTAATGTTGCGTCTGCGATGTGTGCGAAGTTGTGTGCTATGTGTGCTAAACCCAAGCGTTGTCTAAAGCGTATCTCGTCGTACATCTCGCACGCACGACTAACGGCACTTTCTATACTCGCTTTGCGTGTGCTTACTCTGTACCAACTGCCGTTGGCTAACTTAAAGCGACATTGATATAGCGGACTGCTACTGCGACGATATAGGACAACTTCGCCATCACGCAGATACAGAATGTTGGGGTTAGATGTGTAGTGTGCTGTGAGTAGTCGTAGATGCTTTGCGAGTGTCATTACGCAAAGTGGGGCAGCGTGTCGCTAAAGTGCGGAGAGCGTAGATTATTTTTACGCACGCAAAGAGCAAAAGTTTGTACAAGCACAAAAGAAAACACCGCAGTCTTTCGACTACGGTGTATATATGGTGGCCCGGGGCGGAATCGAACCACCGACACAAGGATTTTCAATCCTCTGCTCTACCGACTGAGCTACCAGGCCAAGAATCAAGATTATAGCGGAACTGTTTTTTGCCCCTATAAATCCATTTATGCGGGATTCGGGGCTCTTTTTAGATCTTGCCTAAAGGCTTTTTTAATCGGCACCTGTAATTTGCAAGGCCAACTGCTCTGCTTGCTTTGAAATTGCACTAGCAGCAATGACGTCGCCCAAACTACCCATTGTGGCTGGGCCTAGCATCCATAGATTATTCCAGGCTTGCAGGTTTGGCTTCATTACATTGAGGTTTGTATCGACGGCTATAGCCGCGCCCAGGGGGTCGGGGATCGCAATTGAATCGGAGATCAGTTTATTGAGAAATAAGTCTGATCCAACGCCAGTGCAGTTGATAATTCGATCGGCCTGAATGCTTTGGCCTGTATTCAGCTGTACCGTTATCGCACGCTCAGAGCGCCCCACTTGCTTTGCCCGTCCCACGACAAACTGGATTTGATGATTTGCTTTGAGCTGTTCATATGCTTTTATTGTTTGTGGGGAAGCGCGAAACCGATACAAAGACCATACCCATCCCAAACGCTTAAACACAATTCGACGCTGATGCGGTGTAAATTGCTGCCAGATCGCATTGAGATTAGGCCTTAACTCTTCCCAAGCGCTTTGCCATACTGCGCTTGATGTTGCGGCAGGCGGCAGGTATTGGCGCATAAATCGGAGTAGCCTGGCAGGGCTTAATTTCTCTGGCCAGTTCGGCTGCTTTTGTCGAATCCATTGCGCCTGTGTCGGCGGCAATAATGATCTTGGTCCCACAATCGTAATCCGGCCGCGATGCCCCTGCATAGCCAATGCGTAAATTGCATCCAATGCAGTGAGTCCTCCGCCGAGCAGAACGATGTGCTCCTCTGCGCCAATAGATGAGAGATAGTGCCCCGTCCATGGATTTTCAATCATTCGTACAGACGCTTGTTCGTCGATCTCATTCTGTATACGGCACGGCCAGCTTGGCGGCGAATTGCCCGTTGCAATAATAGCCTTCTCTGCATAGATAACTTCGCCATCGGCAGTCTCCAGCTTCCACAAGCCGTGCGCTTGATTGAGGGCACATACTTTACTTTGTATGCGCTGAATTTGATCCAACCCTACTTCTGCGGCAATCAGCTCAGAAATGTAGCGCCCGAAATCGGCGCGACGATAAAAAAATCCTGCACTTGTTTTTGCTTCGGGATCATCTATGCTTGCTTCGGCCCAGCGCGCAAAATGCAAGGGGTCTTCTGAGAAAACAATGGGCAAATCTTCACGTACGTTTAGCCGAAAGAATGGGCTTGCACAACCATAAGCGTTGCCCTTGCCTAAAGTCCCGGGCCCTATGATGGTGAGCGAATCTGCAGCGACGCCTTTGCGCAAGAGGTGTATGGCTGTAACTGCAGCGGTAAAGCCATCACCAATGATTACTAGCTTGTTTTTATCCTGCATTATTTTCTAGAAAGGCCTTGCTTGCACTTCATGCCCATTACACCGCTTTTACTTGCCGCCTGAATTAAGCTAAGTTACTGCTTGGCTGGCGGGGAATCTGGCGTTGCTTCACCTTTACTTTTAGTGGCATCTACGCCAAGCGCCTTGAGTTTGCGGTACAAGTGCGTGCGCTCAAGCCCAGTATATTCTGAGATACGAGTCATGCTTCCGCCCATGATTTGCATCTGATGCTCAAAATAGGCTTTTTCAAAGAGGTCTCTAGCCTCGCGTAAAGGCAGATCAAAATACATCTTCGCAATGCCACTAATGTATTCGCCCGGCGGAGCCACTGCTGCGGCTGCCGGCTTTAATTCAACGGCAGGCCTTGATGAAGGCAATATTGCCGCCGCCTCTTCAATCTGCATCTGTTTTGGCGCACTTTCAAGCGCCTTATTCACTGTCTTTAGTAGTTTTTGCAGTGCAATTGGTTTTTCTAAAAAATTAAGGGCGCCAATGCGGGTTGCCTCTACTGCAGTATCAATCGTCGCATGCCCCGACATCATCACGACCGGCATGGTGAGCTGGCCGCTATTGGACCACTCTTTAAGAAGGGTAATGCCGTCCGTGTCGGGCATCCAAATATCCAAGAGAACCAAATCAGGCCGCATTTGCTCTCGCACTGTTCGGGCCTGTATCGCGCTTTCTGCGGCATACACGGTGTGGCCCTCATCCGTCAGAATCTCATTGAGAAGCTCACGAATGCCCATTTCATCGTCGACCACCAAAATACTCGCCATGGCTAAGCTGCCTCTTTCGCTAGATTCATAAACAAAATAGACACCTGTGCGCCCACTACCGCATCCCCTTGTATTCGATTCCGAATCTCGATTTTTGCACCATGATCATCCACAATTTTTTTCACCACAGCCAGACCTAAACCCGTACCCTTCGTTTTTGTTGTGACGTAAGGTTCAAATGCTCTTGCTAGTATCTTAGCTGGAAATCCGGTTCCCGAGTCAGCAATACTAAATCGCACCGCGTTTTGCATCACACCATTAGCCTGTTTGTAGGGTACTGCTTCGGTTGTAATGGCGACGGATGCCCCAGTGCGTTGACCCTCTAATGTCGAGTCTTGCGCATTCTGTAAGAGATTATGAATCACTTGGCGCAGTTGTGTGGAATCGCCCAGTATGTCTGGGCAAGTTACGTCGAGTGATACTTCCATAGGGCTACCCTCATACAACACCAGAATTTCTTGTATTAGCTGATTAATCGAAACCGCCCTTAGCTGTGGCGCCGGCGTCTTTGCGAAGTCCCGAAAATCATTTACCATCTGCTTCATTGCCTCTACTTGGCCGATGATGGTGGCAGTACTCCGGTTCATTATTTCTTCCTGCTCAGGGCTTACCTTCCCAGCCAGCTTTTGCTGAAGCCGCTCAGCGGACAACTGGATTGGGGTCAGTGGATTTTTAATTTCATGGGCTAGGCGGCGCGCAACCTCACTCCACGCAATTGAGCGCTGTGCCGTAACTACGTCGGTGATATCGTCAAACACGATCATATTGAGCCCTGGCGCTAGCTCTGTACCGCGCACAAAAATAGTGACGCCCAGCTCTTGGTCAAACTCACTGCTTGCATGTAGCTGAATTTGTTTTTGCCATACCCGGGCGCTCATCTGGGGTGCCCCCTCTGTGGCGGGCAAAACCCTGTCCGCCCCCGGCCCTACCGTCATTTGCATGGCAGCAAACCCCTCTTTTACCGCTGTTTCAAATTCAGCCAAAGCAGGAATTTGGTTCAGCGCTTTGCCAGTGAGCTGAGTTAGGTCGTGCCTAAAAATGGTATCGGCTCCAGCATTACTCGAAACCAGCTTAAAACCATCATCAAAAATGCAAACCCCGGCCGTTAAATTGCTTAATACCGTCTCTAAAAACGACTTGGATTCCTGCAGCGAGGTTCGGGTATCGGCCAGCTGCCGCGTCATGACATTAAATTGGCGCGTCAACATTCCCAATTCATCGCCCGTATCTAGTTCTGGCTTCGGAGAAAGATCGCCCTGCGCAACTGCCTGCGTTCCGCGCAGCAGCATGAGCAGTGGGCGCGCCAACTGCCTGCCTAGCAACAGGGCCAATGTAACCGCCACAAACAAGGCGAAGAACAGGGTGAGCGTAAGGGTGCCGATGTACATTTGGCGAAGACCCGTTCGGCCCAAAGATTTTTCTTGGTAATCGCTATACGCTGCCTGCACAGCGAGCGTATTTTTTGTAATCTCGTCTGGAACCCGTTTAATCAGCTGCAAGTACCAGAGCTCACGTTGATACTGCAGACTAAGCCCAAAACCTTGGCCGCTACCCGACCTTTCTTTTACGAGCGGAATGACTGCTTTCAATTGGTAGTCTTGGGAACCCTGCAGATCTTCTATAAAGCCAATGCCATTCACTTTGTTGGCTTGGCTCATGATATCTGCGCTTGGCGCCACCGCCATACTCGATCCCACACTGGATGATGCCGTAGCAACGACGGCTTGCCGCGCATTGAAAATCGTAATTTCTTGAATACCAAACTGATCACGCATACGGGAAAGCAATAAAGTTAGTTCTGCCGGGCTAGCTTGATTTGGAATGCGCTGCACTTGATCGGCAACAATGCGGCCCTCATCTTGTAGCTCTTGCAAGGAAGCGCTTAATGTCGCGCGACCAAGCTCGAGTCCGGCTTCTAATGCCGACTCTACTTTCACATCAAACCACGTATCAATGCTGCGCGACACGAACTGCAAGGAGACGCCATATAAAATCAGACCGGGAACTACGCCGACGAGACCAAAAATCATCGCAAGCTTGGCAATCAAGCGCGTGCCGAAACGGCCTTTTTTCCAGCGAATGGTAATCACCACTACCAAAGTCACAATAACCAGCAGTAAACAAATACCAACGACCAGATTGGCTGCGTAAAGCCAAATAAAGTAATTATCAAAAAAAGTGGTGTTTGAGGTAGCAGTGGACAGCAGCACCAACAAGGCAAGCGCAAAAATGCCCGTGGCGGCAGTGGCTATTGGCAGCGCACGGCGCTTCCAAGTGGGCCTATCAAAACGAAATAAGCTCATCTTAAGATGCTCACTCTTGGCGCTTCAATACAGATTGCGCATCTGGCGTAAACATAAAGCGAGTCCAGTCGCTAGAAACATTCCATGTTTTATTGTTAAGTGCGTTGACCTGAAATGGCTTGGGCAGCTTACTCAAATCAAGGCTCATGCGCAGTGCCGCAGAATAAGGCTTACTGGGGTCAACGCCTGGCCCGTCAATCACGCGCCAGCCGCCAATGCTCCCTACAACCTGCAATGCCTCTGAAATGGTTTGCGCCGTGAAAGTAAGTCCGCCAGAGGCAATGCGGAACTGCTTCGTTAAGGGTTGATAGGAGAGCCGGGTTTGCCGCAGCGCCAAAACGGGTCGCTCATCAAACCAATACCACCGTGATCGAGTTAACTCAAATTCGGTCTGAAAGTGCAGCACCACTCCTTTTTGAATGGCATCCTCGAGCCCAGGCGATAGCTCAATCTGAAAAGCTGCATTTAAAAACCATTCAGACTCTACGCGCTCAAGCTCAAAAAACTTGACCTTAATGCCTTCTGCATTTACGGCGGGCGCCAGCACAAAGCCCATCAGCAACATTGCAGATAGAAGGAGTTGCTTAAGGCGCTGGGTCATGGCCCATTCTTTTTAAAGAGAGCATAGTAAAAACCGTCGTGCAGGTGGCCAGGCAGTATTTGTCCAGGCGCATCTAATCGTAACGCATTCTGGTGCCCTGCCATAAACCATTCTGCCTGGTCTTTGCCCTCTTCTGGAAAAATAGAGCAGGTGATGTAGAGCAACAATCCATCTTCCTTCAGCACACGCCAACCAGCTTCCAATAAAGCGCGCTGGCGACCTTGTAAATCGGCTATGTCATCTGCACGTCGCAAAAAAGGAATGTCGGGATGCCGACTCACAATGCCAGAAGCCGAGCACGGCGCATCAATCAGTATTTTGTCAAAGGGTCTTTTGTCCCACCAGCCCAGCGCTGCAGCATCGGCGGTAATGCATTCGATCGCTTGTCCGGGCGCAGCACTCAGCTTCAGGCGGCTAAAGGTCTCGCTCACCCGCTTTAGTCGCTCTCGATCTACGTCAATCGCGACTAGATCGATATCTGCACACTCGAGCAAATGGGCGGCTTTGCCCCCGGGCGCTGCACACATATCAAGAACACGCTCGCCTGTCATTGGACAAAGGAGCGCAGCCGCAAGCTGCGCTCCTGCATCCTGAACTGAAACTAATCCATCAAAAAATCCCGGGATGCTCGCAACGGGTATGGGCTCTTTAATTACCAAAGCTGCATCCAGCAGGGTATTGCCAGCCTGCTCGATTGCTTCGGTCTCGATCTGTGCGGCCCGCAATACGGCAGCGTAATCGACTAGGGAAATTGCACGCCGATTGACGCGCAGGGTTAGTGGTGGGCGCTGCGATTGTTGCAAACAAATAGACTGCCAGCTCTTCGGGTAATTTTTTCTCAGATTAGCAATCCACCAGGGCGGAAAATACGACTCGCCGACGCTGTTATGGTCTGGTCGTTTTACGCCCTGAGCATCGAGGGCAGCGCTGACTTTTCGCAGCACGGCATTCATCAAGCCTTTGGCATAGATCGTTTCATCGTATTGGCCGCATGCGCTTACGGACTCATTGACGATGGTGTGGGTTGCATAGCCTTTTTTAGCCACGTCCGTGCGATCAAGCAACAGCGTAATTGCTACTGCCAAGACGTGCTCCACGGGTTTGCTTGGTGGCTTTGGCACGAACTCTTTTATCAGCGCATGTGAACGCGTCCAGCGACGAAATGTGTCAAACGTAATGCTTTGAACGATGGGTCGCTCTTGCGGTTCTAGCTCTTCTAA
>JBEBBK010000047.1:0-7628 GCA_041158405.1 Pseudomonadota bacterium | reverse complement strand
GAAAGGTCATATAGGTAATTGACCATAATGCCGGCAGATTGACGCAAGCCCTTACGTGACAAATCCCCAGCCCAATTAATGAGGTGCAGCTTAGCGCCATTGCCCAAATGGAACTTGGCCACGGGATTACCCTCGCGCCCAGTAGAGGCAAGTCCCAAGTAAATAGCGGTAAGGCAGAGCAATGCCTCCTTCTCCTTTGCTGAGGCATTGTCAGGATGCCAGCCACTGCTTAAACGCTCAGCCCAGGAGTGTGCATTCAGGCTCAAAGCCTGCAACGCCTGATCTCGCTTGATCTTTAAAGCAGGCTTTAGGCGATCCAGCGGCACGCCATCGCCTAAATTAGCGCCCGCAGCAATCCATTCGATTAATCCGGGAACGGGCGATAGTGTAATAAAGGTTTTGAGGCTAGGGAATTCCTGGTGCAGCTGCTCGGCAACCCGCTTAATTAAAAAGTTACCCATCGAGACGCCGCGCAAACCGGGCTCGCAGTTGCTGATCGAGTAAAAAACCGCCACCTTATACTGCTGTGCCTGAGTTACTGTCTCGGCTTTTTTATCCACCAGCGGGCCAATGGCCAGTGGCACTTCGGGCAGTAGTGCTACCTCCACAAAGATCAATGGCTCATTGGGCAACTGGGGATGAAAGAAGGCGAAGCAGCGCCGGTCGGGCTGCAAACGACGGCGCAAGTCATCCCAGCCATCAATCGCATGAACTGCCTCATGCTGGATTAGCTTTTCTAACACCTCGGCTGGTGACTTCCAGTCAACCCGGTGCATTTTTAAAAATCCAGGATTAAACCAAGAGGACAGTAGATGGCGCATATCAAAATCCACCGCCGCCAGTTCCGGTTTTTTGTCTAAGAGTTGCAATAAATCACGGCGCATTTCGACAACGGCGGCCGTGCCATTCAGCCCGCGATTTAAGCGACGCATAAATTCTTGGCGAGGTGACTCTGATACTTTTTGCAAACGAATGTAATTACGGGCATTGGCTTCTGCTGCAAAGGCTTGCGATGCCGCCATGACCTCTGCCGGATTGGGGCTGAGTTTTTCAATCAAAGCGGTAAAAAATTTAAGGTGCTGGTCTTTGGTGAGCTTGCGGTAGTTATCGATCACGTCGTTGGCCATACTCACCGCATTGGATTCCCCACGCTCAGATGTTAAACGCTGTACTGCACTCAGCGCTTTGGATAAATGGCGGGTTTTGGTGATTAACTCCAGCATGAAGCATCCTTAGGTTACACAGGGTCAAAAATGGATTTTTCGGATCAATTCGCCTAAACAGCAGGGATTTTTACAGCAACAACTGGTATTTCAGCGAAATAAGCGACTTTCTAGGATCTTAGCAACAAATGATAGAAAAAAAGATATTTTTAGATGCAGTTAATGAAAATTATCGACTGATTTGCGCTTAAGTAAGTAAATACCGAATAAAATCATAGGGATAGATAACCATTGCCCCATTGAAAGGCCCAGTCCTAGTAGACCTAGGAAGGCATCCGGCTCACGCGCAAACTCAACCAAGAAACGGCAAAGGCCATAACCCAGCAAAAATAGGCCCGAAACCTGACCAAGGCGACGCGGTTTTTGGGCATATACCCACAAGACCAAACCCAGAAGGACGCCCTCGAAGAGCAATTGATACAGCTGCGATGGGTGACGGGGAATGGCATCAACCATTGGAAAAACCATGGCCCAAGGCAAATCGCTTGGCCTACCCCACAATTCACCATTGATAAAGTTACCTAAGCGCCCAAAAGCCAAACCAAAAGGGACCAAAGGGGCAACTAAATCACTCACTGTCCAAAACGAGGTGTTCTTGCGGCGCGCAAACCAAACCATCGCCAAAATCACGCCCAGCAGTCCGCCATGAAAGGACATGCCACCTTCCCAAACCTTAAGGATGCTGAGCGGATTAGCCAAATAGAATTCGGGCATGTAAAACAGCGAATAGCCGATGCGCCCACCGAGCACTACGCCCAGCACACCAGCAAAGAGTAAGTCCTCTAAATCTTTGGTGGTCCACCCCAAGGCTTGGTAGTAGGGTCGCTTGATACACAGTCGGCCCAGCACCATAAATTGTACAAAGGCCAGTAAGTACATTAGTCCATACCAGTGGATTCCGAAGGACCCAATCTGAAGGGCGACTGGATCAATTTGCGGGTGAATCAGCATGGCGGTTTAGCTTTTTGCTTGATCAAAATTATGGAGCTCATGACCCAGATCGCGGTAGGCTTTGTAACGCTCACGTCCGGCAAGGCGCTCTGCCTCGTTGACCGTAACCACCTCAACAATCCGCGGAAATCGACCAACCAAGACAGCAACATCGCTTGGCATCCGCATACCCAAATGAATCAGCACATCGGCATGTGGCAAGTTCGCCAAGGCTGGCGCCGCTGTGTCATCGAGCAGAACAATCGGGGTTTCAAACGCAGCCTCATTTTCGCCATAGCAGTGGGGTAAAAAATCGGTTTTGCTAAAGGCCCACAGCAATTCATCAAGGCGCTTGAGGTCCGCTTTTTCTGCCACCATCACGATATTGCGTACAGGCTCGCCTTCGGCAGTCGCACTCCAAATCTTGCGCGTCAGCCTGCAGGCATATTCCAGCTTGTCACTAACATTACTGTGAAAGTCGATGCGTGCCATGCCAACTTAGGACTGCGCCAGCAAGTAATTCACCAAGAGGGGTACTGGTCTACCAGTAGATCCCTTTGCGGCGCCACCCTTCCATGCTGTACCCGCAATATCCAAATGTGCCCAAGGGTACTTTTCAGTAAAGCGCTTTAAGAAGCAGGCGGCTGTCACGCTACCAGCAGGGCGTCCGCCGATATTGGCCATATCAGCAAAGTTGGATTTGAGTTGCTCTTGATAGGCTGCATCGAGTGGCATGCGCCACACAGTATCCAGGGAGTCATGACCGGCTTGGGTTAAATCTGCCAGCAAGTGGCTATCGTCCGAGAACATGCCGCTGTGTACCGCACCCAGTGCAATCACACAGGCACCCGTTAAGGTTGCAATATCAATCACCGCCTTGGGCTTGAAACGCTCTACGTAGGTGAGTGCATCACACAGAATCAAACGGCCTTCGGCATCGGTATTTAAAATTTCAATCGTTTGACCCGACATGCTTTTCACAATGTCACCTGGTCGGGTTGCTTTACCCGAGGGCATGTTTTCGCAGGTTGGGATAACACCAATCACATTCTGCTTCAGACCCAGCAATGCCGTTGAGAGCATCGTACCGATGACGGATGCGGCGCCGCACATGTCGTACTTCATCTCATCCATTGCCTCGCCCGGCTTAAGGGAGATACCGCCAGTATCAAAGGTGATGCCCTTGCCTACCAATACCGTTGGGACCTCATTTGCTTTGCCGCCGTTGTGGCGCATGATGATGAACTGCGGTGGAGTTTCTGAACCCTGTGCCACAGACAGAAAGGATCCCATGCCCAATGCTTCCATTTGCTTTTTAGTTAGCAGCTCTACCTTGAGCTTGGTTTTCTTCATTAAACCCTGTGCAGTTTTTGCAAGGTAGGTTGGAGTGCAAACATTGGGTGGCAAATTACCTAAGTCTTTGGCAAGGTTCATGCCCTCAACCAAAGCCTCGCCTTGATGCACTGCTGCTTGCAGTGCTTTAGCGCCATCCTTGCATGATACAAATAGGAGCTGTTGAAACGGATCGACATGTTCCACTGCCTTGAACTTCATGGCGGGCTGACGCACCCCAAAGCGATACGTTTGCTCACCCGCCAATTGCGCTGTCAGGCGGACTTGCTTCACCACGGCATCCGCATTCCCCCCAAAGCTGGGCACAAACCACGCTGCCGACTCGATGGCGCCGCCACTCAAGGTCTTAAGGATCGCCTTGGCTAGCTTGGCATAGGACTGCAAGGACAAACCCTCTTTAGGACTCGGATCGCCGAGGCCAACAAGCAAGACCCGCTTGGCCTTTACGCCAGCCTTTAACCATCCAGCCTCTGCCCTCAATAAGCATTGACTGGCCTCTTTTCCATTTAGATCGCCCGCAAGTTTGGCCCGGGTAACTGAGCCGCCCAATACGGCATCCAATTCAAGCAAAAGGCTGCCTGGCGTTTTTTTACTGAGATCTGCTTTGCTGTAGCCCAAAATAAGGCAATCGGTGGCTAGAGCCACAAGACTGGCAATCGCCGGCTTTACCTGCTTTACAGAATCAAAATCGGCTTGGGGCAATGTTTTCGTGCTAAATTGAATTTGCATAAGGAAGTCATTTGTAGTGGTTTATTCCATTATCCTCCGAGCTGTGGATTTCCCTTCGATTCGTGCTGCATTTCCCCACTAAACTAGACTTTTCTGCCACCACCCTTGCATAGAACGCATGATTTTTGACCAAGCCCTTCGCCGCGAACTGAGCTTCACCACTGGGGGGGTATTTTTGGTGTTGGTGACCATCATGGTCACCACCTTAGTCATCCGGATTTTGGGCTTTGCTGCAAACGGGGTCGTCAACCCAGAGGATGCTCTGGTATTGATCGCCTTGGCGACAATCGGTTACTTGGCCGTCCTGCTTACAGTCTCCCTGTTTATTGCGGTCCTGATCGTATTGGTTCGCTGGTACAAAGACTCTGAAATGATTGTCTGGTTTGCCAGTGGTCTAAGCATCATGAGTTTAATTCGGCCTATTCTGCGCTTTGCCATTCCACTCATCATCATCATTGCCCTGCTCGCCCTGTTTGCTTGGCCCTGGGCCAATCGCGAATCCGCCCTGATCAGTCAGCGTTTTCAGCAACGCGATGATGTGTCGATGGTCACAGCAGGTCAGTTTCGAGAGTCAGCCAAAGCCGAACGGGTTTTCTTTATTGAGGAACTGAATGTCGATAGTCGCGAAGTTAAAAATATCTTCGTTACCGATTCCAGAAATCAACGCCTGAGCATTGCCGTAGCGGCAACCGGATTTATTGAAAATACCGCAAACGGCGAAAAGAACGTCATTCTCAAAGACGGGCGCCGCTATGAGGGCCTGCCCACGCAGCCTGATTTTCGTATTCTGGAGTTTGATGAGTACGAAACCAAACTGCGTAATAAAGAGTTAACGGAGCCGCCACCACGCGATCGCGAACGCAGTGTTCAGGAACTTCTGAAGGACCCCTCCCCCTCTAACCGCGGAGAGCTGCTATGGCGCATTGGTTTGCCGCTCATGGCCTTAGGTTTAGTCTTTATTGCGATTCCATTGGCCTACGTTAATCCGCGCTTAGGCAATTACACCGCCATGTTTTATGCCGTGCTGATTTATTTGATTTACAGTAACCTGCTTAATTTGGCGCAAAATTTTGTTTCGCAAAATCGCTTCGATTTTTTTGTAGCCATCTGGCCAATTCATCTACTTGCCTTACTCATAGCCGCAGTGTTGATTCGCAACCGGATTAATCCGTCCCTCAAATGGTGGAAGCGGCAGTTGCCAGCCTTTCTAACGCGCCCATGAATTTTCTCTTTCCTTACATCTATGAGCGCTACCTAGCCAAGCAGATATATGCTGCGTTTGGCTTTATTCTTTTTGCACTCGTTGCTCTCTTTTTATTTTTTGATGTGTTAGCAGAGCTGGGCTCAGTCAATCAGCAATACACCCTCTTGCTTGCACTGGGCCATGTTCTTCTGAAGGCGCCAAGTCGTGTTGTTGAAATCATTCCGATTGCGGGATTGATTGGCAGTATTTATGTATTTGCAATGCTAGCCAGCCAATCTGAATTCACCATCCTTCGCATTGCAGGGCTGGATATTCGCCGTGGCCTTGTCATGCTGGGGAAAATCTCCTTGCCCATTGTGGCAGTTACCCTACTGATGAGTGAGTGGCTTGGTCCGATGGCAGAGTCCTTCTCTGATCGCGTCAAAATGAAAGCCTTAGGCTCCAGTTTTTCCTCGCAGTTTCGTACAGGAGTGTGGGTCAAAGACCAGCTTCGCGATGAGGAGGGCGTTGGATCCGTTCGCCCCGGCGTGCGCTACATCAATATTGGAAAAATTGAACCGGACAAGCAAGTGAGGCAGGTTCGCATGTATGAGTTCGATGATGCCTACCGCCTACTCTCGATTCGTAATGCCGAGTCTGGTCGCTTTAATGAAACTGGTTCGTGGGAGCTCAATAATGTGATTGAGACTCGCTTTAAGGAAGCCCAAAATAAAAATGCCTTAGACCCCGTGTACTCAGCTAATACTTCCATCAAGTCATCGATGACCTTGGCATCCAAAGTTACCCCAGAAATCCTGGGCGTATTACTCGTCAACCCCGAGCGCATGTCGATCTTTAGTCTGGGGCAATTCATCACCCACCTCAATGAAAACAAGCAAGACGTGCAACGCCATGCCATTGCGTTTTGGAAAAAGCTCATCTACCCTTTCATCGTCTTTGTCATGCTAGCGCTTGCCTTGCCATTTGCATATTTAAAGGCGCGGGCGGGTGGTATTGGAATTAAGATTTTTGGCGGGATCATGCTGGGCATGAGCTTTCAGTTGCTCAATGCCCTGTTCTCCAATATTGGCTTACTGGGGGCATGGCCTGCCTACCTTACCGCCCTAACCCCACCCTTGGCGTATTTTCTGCTGGCCCTGATTAGCCTGAAATGGGTTTCGCGGACTTAAATACCCAAAGATAATTTAGAATTGAATTCCTATATCTAAGAAGATATATAAGGAACCTTTTCATGAATTTGCATCAATTTCGCTTTGTCCGCGAGGCTGTTCGCCAGCAATTTAACCTGACCTCTGCTGCAAAAGCCTTATTCACTTCGCAGCCTGGGGTTTCCAAGGCGATCATTGAGCTTGAGGATGAGCTCGGGGTCGAGATCTTTCGTCGCCACGGCAAACGCATCCGCTCTCTCACTGAGCCCGGCAAGCGCATCCTACTCTCGATTGAGCGGATCCTAGATGAAGTCGAAACTTTAAAACGGGTTGGTCAGGATTTTGCAACCCAGGACCAAGGCAGTTTTGTCATTGCGACCACCCATACGCAAGCCCGCTATGCACTACCAAAAGTCTTGACGGAATTTACCAAACGCTTCCCGAAAGTCCGCGTCAGCATTGCCCAAGGCAGCCCTTCGCAGATCGCTGACATGCTCTTGCACGATGCAGCCGACATTGCAATTGCAACCGAGGGCATTGCCAATTGTGAAGGCGTGATCGCCCTACCCGGCTATCAATGGCAGCATCTCTTGATCGTGCCGGTTAATCACCCATTGCTCAGTTCGCGCTCGATTACGATCGAGGATCTCGGTAAGTACCCATTGATTACCTATGACAAAGCATTTGCTGGGCGCAACAAAATTGATGCCGCGTTTGCCCAGCGCAATGTACAAGCGGACATCATTCTAGAAGCCATCGATGCAGACGTGATTAAGACCTATGTCGAGGTTGGCATGGGCATTGGTATTGTTGCAGGCGTTGCTTTTGATGCGGAGCGCGATCGCAATCTACGCGCCATCCCTGTGGGGCATTTGTTTGGGAATAACGTCACCCACTTGGGAGTCAAGCAAGGAGCCTACTTACGCTCTTTTGTCTTTACTTTCATTGAATTATTCTCGCCCACCTTGACGAAAAAAATCGTTGAGCAGGCAATGTCGAATACGCCAGAGAACTATCAGATCTAAGTACGGATTTCTAGAT
>JBEBBK010000046.1:0-7633 GCA_041158405.1 Pseudomonadota bacterium | reverse complement strand
CTTGATTGCCTTCATATTGCCTACGGTGATTATTTTTATATTGCATGTGGCATTCATGCTCACCTACCCCATTTTGGCATTCGTACTCAACGTTGTCATCGTTTACCTCTTCTTTGGCTTTCGGCAATTTAGCCATTCGTTTACTACCGTGCACATTGCGATTCAAAACCACGATTTACCTGCCGCTCGTGAGGCTTTAGCGCAGTGGTATGGACCTGAACTTGATGCTAGCCAGTTGAGCGAGGTTGAAGTGATTTCCTTGGCATTGGAAAAAGCCATTATTGGGGCCCATCGCCACGTTCTTGGTGTGCTCTTCTGGTTCTTGGTACCCATCGGCCCGGCTGGAGTGGTGCTGTACCGCTTTGCAGATACCGCATCGCAGCGCTGGACGCAGTTAGGCGACTTTCATTTGAGCCAGGCGGCACGCCATTTCTTTTATGTACTGGATTGGGTTCCTGCACGCATGACGGCGATGACATTTGCCATCGTGGGTAATTTTGAGGGCGCAGTGTACTCCTGGCGTTATCTAACGCAAAAGTGGAGCGATTCATTAACCGCAGTCATCCTCGCTGCAGGAAGTGGCGCATTGGGCGTACGTTTAGGTGAGCCATTGAGCGAGCCAGACAGTGACGAAGCCCTGCGTATGGCCGAAGCAGGGGAATCCGCAGTCTATGAGGTAGGTCTAGAGCCAAGCGAACGCACTATGCGCTCTGCTATTGGCCTGGTATGGCGCACGGTTATTTTTTGCTTGGTTTTGTTGGCGATGTTGACCATCGCTCTTTGGCTTGGGTAATTCCCTGGAGCTGTACATCTGCAGTCTTGGAATCCGAGCGTAACTGACGAAATAAGTTGAGGCGTTCAGCGGTAATCTGATTTTTATTGACTGCATCTCGAATCGCGCAGTCCGGCTCAGTCAGGTGCGCGCAGTTATGAAAGCGGCATTGACCCAATACGCTTTTAAATTCACGAAAAGCATGCTGCAACTCACTCACCGATAGGTGGGCCAAACCAAACTCCTGAAAGCCGGGTGAGTCAATTAGCGCGCCTAATTGACCTTGTTGATCGCGACCCCATTCTGGTAAATCGTAGTAGCGGCATGCCGTGGTGGTGTGTTTTCCGGTATCGAGTCGAACAGAATACTCTTGCGTGACTGCAGCAGCATCAGGCACCCAAGCATTGAGTAAGGTGGACTTACCCATACCAGACTGACCAACCAAAGCCGATACTTTTCCACACAAGGCAGACTGCAAAGATGCCATCGATACGGGATCAAACTTAGCCGAGACCTCGGTTACGGGATATCCCATGCGTGCATAGGGCGCAACCAGCTTGCGCGCTATCGGCAGGCTATCTTGCAGATCGCATTTATTCAGAATGATGTGCAGCCCAATGTCATGGGCTTCGGCAGCAACTACTGCACGGCCTAATAGGTCGGGCGAGAATGCGGGTTGGGTTGCCAGCACAACTAAGATTTGATCCACGTTGGATGCAATCAATTTGCTCTTAAAGGCGTCCGAGCGGTAAAGCAGATTGCGCCGCTCTTCAATGTGAATGATGCGCGCCTGATCGGGCGAGGTACTTTCTAGTAGTAGATGGTCGCCGACCGCGCCAACATGCTGCTTGGCTGGGGTGCTGACCTGAATGAAGGGCCCGCCATGCGAGCCATCTGGCGCTATTCTTTCGGCGAGGTAATGCCGACCATACGAGGCGATGAGAAGGGCACGAAATTGCTCCATGCAATCCGTTTAGGTTTGGCTTAAGCGCTGCAGGTTTGCGATGCGCAGCGGTGCGGGCGGATGGGAGCTGTAGAACGCGGTATAAATCGGATCAGGTGTGAGGGTTGATGCATTGTCTTGGTAGAGTTTTACGAGGGCCGAGATTAAATCGCGCGCGGATGCCTTCTCTGCGGCAAAACCATCGGCTTCGTATTCGTGCTTACGTGAGGCAAGGCTGCTGAGGGGGGTAAAGAAAAACCCAAATACAGGTGAGACCAGCATAAAGAGCGCGAGTGCTAAGCCGCCGTTATACCCTTCTAAGCTAGGCGTGACACCCAGATCAATGTAAAACCAAGATTGTGTACTGACCCAGCCGAGCAGCGCGAGCATGACAAAGCTCATCGCAAACGAAACCAATAAACGCTTGCGAATGTGATTGCGTTTGTAGTGCCCCAGTTCGTGTGCCAGTACTGCCTCTACTTCGCCTGGATTTAGTTTCTCAATCAAGGTATCAAAAAAGACAATGCGCTTGGCTTTACCGATACCAGTGAAGTAGGCATTGCCATGGGCGCTTCGTTTACTGCCATCCATGACAAATAAGCCTTGGCTAGCGAAGTCGCAGCGCTGAAGTAAGCCCTCGATTTGGGTTTTTAGCGGACCCTCTTCCAAGGCTTTAAATTTATTAAACAGGGGTGCAATAAACGTAGGAAAGAGCCAAAGCAGCAGGGCATTAAACACAGTCCATACGGCCCAAGCCCATAGCCACCAGAGGCTACCCGCTTCTGCCATTAGGCTCAAAATAACCCATAGCAAGGGCAAGCCTAAGGCCGCTCCAAGCGCAACTCCTTTGGCCATATCTAATGCAAACAGTTTCGGGGTCATGCGATTAAATCCATATGCTGCCTCAATCCCAAACTGCTTATGCCAGGTGAAGGGTAGATCCAAAATTCCAGAAATCAAAAAGATCGAGCAAAGCAATGCCATTTGTTGGCCGATGCCATTGCCGAACAGATCGGTAAGGGCCTGATTGAGGTATTCCAAGCCGCCCAATAAGGTAAAGCCGATAAGTACAAGCGCACTGAATGCGTTTTCCAGCAAACCCAACTTCAACTTGGCGATGGTGTAGTCGGCAGCCTTTTGGTGCTCACTCAAAGTAACCCGCTGCGCAAACTCTTCCGGAACCGCTTCGCGGTGGGCAGCAACGTGGCGAATTTGCCGCTGGGCAAGCCAGTGACGCACGCCAAAACTCAGAATAAAAAACAATATAAAAGTGGTTGTAAATAGCATCACTCGATTGTAATTTATATAAAACCCCCACGGTAGTTTGAGCTAAACTCAGAGTTTTAAGCCTGTAGGCGCATGCATTGCGCCCGTTTTTTTGACTGCGCGAATGGAGACCATGAAAAATACAATCGACATTAAATTCCTGGAAGATTTTTCAGCCGCTTGGAATAAACATGATATTGATGAACTGATGTCATTTATGACGGAGGATTGTATTTTTGAAACGGCTGCCGGCAGTCATGTTTATGGAAATCGATTTATTGGCCATGAACAGGTGAGAAAAGCATTTGAGTCAGCATGGACGCAGTTTCCGGATGCGCAGTGGCTTGACGCAAGCCATTTTGTCTTCGGAGACAATGGAGTATCGGAATGGCGGTTTTGTGGCACTGATCTCAAGGGCGTCAAGTTTGAGGCCAATGGCGTCGATATTTTTACGTTCAGGGATGGCAAAATTTTCAAAAAGAACGTCTTTCGAAAGCAAATCATTTCTTAATCAATTAAGCCATGCACAAACACGTAAGCCCCCAAAAAAGAGAATACGATCCGAAGTATGACCCCCTGACTGGAGAGTCTATTGGCGTGAATACCGCTTATTCACCGACGTATTGGGTGGCTACAGCGGGTGAGCCGCCAGAAGATGATGGGCCTGTTTCGGCTGACATGGAAGCCGATGTCGTTATTGTTGGGTCAGGGGCAACGGGATTGTCGACTGCACTGTATTTAGCAAAAGAACATGGAATTAAGGCGGTCATTCTAGAGGCGAATCAATTGGCTTGGGGATGCTCTAGTCGCAATGGTGGGCAGGGCCAAAATGCGAGTGGTCGTCTAAGTCGCTCGCAGTGGATTGAGCGCTGGGGTATGGATACCGCTAAGCGGCTGGATGCCGAGATTCGACTTGGCTTTGAAAATTTCAAAGAATTAACCCGCGAGTTTGATTGTGAGGCAACCGATACGGGACACCTTTATGTAGCGCATCGTCCGGAAAAAATGGATTACTTGCGGCGGGAGGCTGAGGTTCGTCGCACTATTTTTGGTTACGATAACGCAATCCTCTCTCCTGAAGAAATCAAAGAGCGCTATTGCGATGATCATGATGCTCACGGAGCTCTGCTAGAAAAAGAGGGCGTGGGCATTCATCCCCTGAAGTTTAATTTTGGTTTAATGCGCAAAGCGCGCGCCATGGGCGTGCGCATTCACACCTCTTCTCCGGTATTGCGATCCGAAACTGAGAATGGAATGAATATCCTGCATACCCCTGGGGGTATAGTGCGCGCAAAGCGTGTGGCTTTTTGTACGGGGGGATATATTGAACAAAAAGTAGAGCGCACCCTCAAGAATAAAATTCTTCCTATTTTGTCTAATTCAGTAGTGACAAGGCCGCTTAGCCCAGAAGAAATTAAAGCAACCAGCTTTAAGTCCAATATTTTTATTACCGACACGCGCACGCTGCGTTTCTATTACCGCTTGTTAAAAGATAATCGCCTCCAAATTGGAAGTCGGAGTGCTGTGAGCGGGCGCGATGCAGAGGGTCCAGCTCACCTTAAGTTGCTAACGGATGGCATTGCTCGAAAATTTCCTGCCATCGCCAATATTCCGATTGAGTATTCGTGGTGGGGATGGGTAGATGTTAGTCACGATATGATGCCGCGAATTGTGAGGCCCGATCCGGATCGCGCAGTATGGTACGCGCTCGGATATGGCGGCAATGGGGTATCTTTTTCAACGTGGGCGGGGAAACGATTAGCGGAGCGGATTGCCGGAAAGGATGCCGAAAACCCCGTATTTAGTTTGCCCATTTACGCTACGCCGCTGGAGTATCCTAATTTGTTTGGTGTAATTAAATCCGCTTTGTTGGCGCCGTTTAGACGCTTAGGCCAGCATATTTTGTATAAGTGGTATTGGTTGCGCGATGAAAAAATCTAATTTCAAGCATGCGGTTTAAGCACCCTTTTTTAATTCAATAGAAAGAAAATTATTTCTACGGGCGAACATTTAATTTGGTTGGATATGGAGATGTCTGGATTAAAGCCAGATAGTGATCGCATTTTAGAGATTGCCTTGATCGTGACCGATGCCAATCTCAATACCATTGCCACGGCCCCAGTCTGGGTGGTTCATCAAGACGATGCCGTTCTCGATGGCATGGATGCGTGGAACAAAGGCACGCATGGTAAATCCGGTCTTATTGATCGCGTGAAGGCTTCAACACTGAATGAGGATGCGGTAGAACAAGCCTGCATTGCATTTTTAAAGCAGTACGTTAAGGCAGGCATTTCGCCAATGTGCGGCAATTCCATTTGCCAGGACCGCCGCTTTATGGCGCGCTATATGCCGAAGTTAGAGGCGTATTTTCATTACCGCAATGTGGATGTGTCCACCATTAAGGAGCTGGCTCGCCGCTGGCAGCCTGAGATCATGAAGGGCTTTGTCAAAAAACAGGCGCACACTGCTTTAGCCGATATCGAAGAGTCGATTGAAGAGCTGCGCTATTACCGCAATACCTTTTTTATTCCCAGCGTAGCTGAGGCGTCACCAGCGACTGCTAAAGACTAAGGGCGCGGCTTAATAGCACTCTTCGGCCTAAAGACCGAGATGATGTCGGGATTAGCCTCAATATAGGGGCCACCAATCAAATCAATGCAGTAGGGTACGGAAGCAAAGATACCTGCGACGATCACTTTCCCATCCGCATCTTTCAGGCCTTCCAGAATTTCCCGGATCGATTTTGGCTGCCCAGGCAGATTGATAATCAATGCGGCATGCCCCTCAATTTCACGCAGTACAGCCACTTGCCTAGACAAAATGGCAGTGGGTACAAAACGCAGGCTAATTTGACGCATTTGCTCCCCAAAGCCAGGCATTTCTCGGGTTCCCGCCTCTAAGGTTGCCTCTGGAGTGACATCCCGTCGTCCGGGACCAGTTCCGCCGGTGGTCAGGACTAAGTCACAGCCCAGCTCATCTACGAGCTCAATCAGGGTCTCTGTAATGGTCTCAGCATCATCCGGGATTAACCGTTCATGGGTGCTGAGGGGGGAGGTGATTGCCAGTCCGAGCCAGTTTTTTAGGGCTGGTATGCCTTCATCTTGGTAGGTGCCCGCACTGGCTCGATCGGAGATGGAAACCAGGCCAATCCGCACTTCATCGGGATTGCTGCGTTCGGGAATTTCTGTATGCTTCATGGCTCTATTCTAGCTATCATTGAGGCATGTTTACATATACCCCTAGTCAATTCAAAGTCATTGTCGAATTTATGCTCACTGAAGCCCGCAAATTGGGCGCCTCCGATGCAGCGGTTGAGGTTTCAGAGGGTCAAGGCCTCTCGGTGACGGTTCGTAAGGGGGCCGTAGAAACCATTGAGCAAAGTCTAGATAAGCAAATTGGCCTCAGCGTATACCTTGGCCAGCGCCGCGGTAATGCCAGCACCAGTGATTTTTCACCGGATTCATTGCGCAAAACCGTCGAGGCTGCATTTCACATTGCGCGCCATACCGCCGAAGACGATTGTGCTGGCCTGCCCGATTCAGATCTCTTGGAAAAAAAGCCCAAAAATTTAGACCTCTTTCATCCGTGGATGATTGAGTCAGAGGAGGCAATTGCCTTGGCTCAGCGTGCCGAGGCTGCTGCATTTGCAGTCAGTCCGCAAATCAGTAATAGCGACGGCGCCTCAGTGTCTGCGCACCACGCACATTTTATGATGGGTACCAGCAACGGTTTTATGGGCGGTTATCCATACTCGCGGCATTTTATTTCCTGCGCACCGATTGCAAGTGGCGGTAGAAAAAAATCCGCCATGCAGCGCGACGATTGGTATTCCAGTTCCCGCATGGCACAAGACTTAGCAAAACCAGCGGATATTGGCCGCTATGCAGCGCAGCGCGCCTTATCCCGCCTGAATGCCAAATCACTCAGCACGCGCCGCTGCCCTGTCATTTTTGAGGCCCCATTGGCTGCGGGCTTGATTGGCTCGCTAGTGCAAGCGGTTTCGGGCGGCGCCCTGTATCGTCGTTCGAGTTTCTTGTTAGATAGCCTTGGCAAGCCAGTATTACCAAGCCACGTTGACTTGAGCGAGAACCCGCACCTTAAGGGCTTAACGGGCAGTTCGCCATTTGATGAGGAAGGCGTCAAAACCCGCGCACGCAGCGTGGTCTCAAAGGGAGTTTTAGAAGGCTACTTCCTATCAAGCTACTCCGCCCGCAAGCTTGGCATGAAAACCACCGGCAATGCAGGGGGATCGCATCACCTTAGTCTCAGTAGTTCAAGAACGCCCAAAGGCGGTTTACCCGCCTTGCTGCGGGAAATGGGAACGGGTTTACTCGTCACCGAGCTGATGGGTCAGGGCGTGAATTACGTCACCGGCGATTACTCGCGCGGTGCTTTTGGCTACTGGGTCGAAGGCGGGGAGATACAGTATCCCGTCGAAGAAATTACCATTGCCGGAAACTTACGGGACATGCTGATGAACATTGAGCTGATTGGTAGCGACACCTTAGTACGAGGCACCAAGGAAACGGGCTCAATACTAATTGGTTCGATGACGATTGGCGGTAAATAAGACTACTTCGCTTTAATAAATACCTTAATCCATCACAGGCACTGAAGGGAACACTATGGAACGCAGATCATTTTTAAAAAAA
>JBEBBK010000045.1:0-7636 GCA_041158405.1 Pseudomonadota bacterium | reverse complement strand
CGGGCGATGGGGTTTGAGCAAGGACACCTGTAAAAGCAGCGCAACAGAACAGCGCAAGCGAAAGGGAACAAACGCGGTAGCGATAGCTGGAGAACACAGCATGAGGGAATCGCATGCTTCTAAAATTTATTACCACAATATTCAATTGCTGTCTTACCCCCTATTACCCGATAAAAAATGGGTGGTTGATTATATGGGGTAAACCCGTTTTGTAGGGTTTAGCGGGGGTAGTACGGGGTACCCCCTTAGACCAATGAGAGCCTAAAAGCTGACGTTCGCCCGAACGCCGACGATATTGACTGGGCCCCGCGCCGAGTTATAGGCGGGATTGGCAATCCGCTGGTAGTTCAGGGAAATAAACAGTCCTTTGTAGGCATTGACGCTGTAATAGGTTTCTATCACCTGCTCTGGCTTGTAGCTGAGCTTACCGTCGCCAATAAAGCTCGTCATGCCGCCGTCTTGCAAATAGCTAATTTGCGCTGAGGATATGCCATTGACAGCAAAGCCAACTCCAAGGGTGTCATACGGCCGGGACCATGAAGCGCCCTTCACACTCACGCCGCCTGAAAGCGATTTGCTGATGTCCAGGGTCTGGGTTTCGGCAGCGCCGGGGTTCCAACTCCAGCGGCCAAAAATACCGATGTCTTGGCTAAGCGCTTGATCGAAATTAAATCCATAGCCCCATGTATTCGTAGACCCTTGCCGCACATTCGTGAGATTGGGCGGCGTGGTGTTGGTTTGCTGCGCAAGCCTCAGGGCGTTTTGATAGGTTCCCATAAAGGCGTGCTGCTGAAAAAATAATCCCCGCACTGCGCCATCACGTCCATTGATCGCATGCGTGCGGGTGAGCTCCACTTGATTGCTATAGTCTTTGGTTAATGAGTAATCGAGCTGCGCCGTATTCGGTACGGTGGGCAGTGCTAATCGAGCTGCCTTCAAAATGTAGTTGGCCTGATACCACTCGGCGACTGCGCCATAGGTATAGCCCTTGGTATCCGCAGCATAACCGTAGGCGCCCATCGAAAAGATTGATGAATTCTGAAACTCGGTACGTGGGTCGTGGCTGTAGGCATTGTCGTCAAAGAAATCCAGCGTCGATATCTTGCCGTAGCTCAGCACCAAGCGATTCTTATCCAGATTACCTGCTAATTGGTTGGCCTCACCCGCGATGTGTTCTTGACCACCACCGAGGCCAATGGTTTGCCGCAGAAAAGCCCGAGCGGTGTAATAAACAGGCTGCGGATACGCGCCTTTTTGTAACTCGCCGTTGTACACACCGCCCACTCCGGTGAGATGACCATCAAAGGGGGAACCTTGAAACATTTCGCCGTTCCAGTACACCTCAGCACCTTGCCACAATCGCGTGCCAATAAATGCCGTCGCACTAAAGGAATAGGCCTCGGCAGGACTGGCTGATTTATTCAATAAGCTATTTTGCCCAGAGTAAGGTGAATTAAAGTTATTGCGTTGCTGCAGCATATAGGTCGCTTGCCCATGAAAGCTCCAGCGCTCGGTCTCGCCCATCAGCGGCATCGTGCTATCCACCACCGGCTCACTGTCGACCGGTGCTAGCGCTAATGCGAATGCAGAATTAGTCGATAGACCAATGCAGCAGCACAGAGTCAGTTGAGCGTAAATGGGGCGGTTTAAAAAATGCATGGGTGCAATCGATCGGGAATACCGCAACCCTAGCATAGGCATGTGGCGATTTGAAAAAGTGCCATCAATGCCGCCAACGCGAATGAATCTACTTATTTACCAAATAGGAGGACTAGCCGACTGCGCGCCGATCCATGAGGGCTCGGGCTAAGGTGCCGGCATCAACGTACTCGAGCTCGCCGCCTACCGGTATGCCCCTCGCAATCCGGGTTACTTTGATGCCCTTGGATTTCAGGACCTCGCCAATGTAATGGGCAGTGGCCTCGCCTTCACTCGTGAAATTGGTAGCCAGCACGACTTCGCGTACCGCAAGACCGGTATCGGGATTCTCAATCCGCGCCAAGAGCCGATCAAAATGAATTTCCGTAGGACCCATACCGTCGAGTGGGGAGATGCGGCCCATGAGTACAAAATAATTGCCTTTAAAGCTCAGTGTTTGCTCGACCATCACTTGGTCGGCTGGGGTCTCGACAATGCAGAGCATCGAAGGATCACGCCTGCCATCGGCACAGGTAGAACAAATCGCGGTTTCTGAAAAGGTATTGCAGCGGCTGCAGTGCCCTACTTTATCGACCGCTTCACCTAAAGACTGGGCCAGTAAAGCAGCGCCATTGCGATCGTGCTGTAGTAAATAAAACGCCATGCGCTGCGCAGACTTGGGTCCGACGCCGGGCAGTACGCGCAGTGCCTCAACTAAGCGCTGCAGCGCATCCTGCGGAACATCGTTTCGAGCCATTAAAACGGTAACTTAAAGCCTGGGGGCATGGGCATACCCGCCGTAGCGCCCGACATCAGTTTTTCACTGGCAGCTTCCACTTGCTTGAATGCATCGGCATAGGCTACGACCATCAAGTCTTCGAGCATCTCGCGGTCTTCCATTGCGCCTTCGGCAATTTGCACGCGCTTGAGTTCGTACTTACCGGATACCGTCACCTGAATCAGGCCATTACCTGCTTGGCCAGTGACTTCCATGCTGGCGAGTTCGGCTTGCGCGCGTTTCATGTTTTCTTGCATCTGCTGGGCTTGCTTCATCAGGCCAGCAATATTGCCTTTCATCATTTTGTATTCCTTCTATTCAATAGGTGTTAGTTAATTTGGCTTCGGTAGGTCTATCTGGTTTCAGCAGGCTAAATTCGTTCTAGGCAGGTCGAACCGAGCCACTCACCACCTTCGCGCCAAACTCGCGTTCGAGTTGCTGCACGAAAGGATCAGCTGCAATTCGCTCTTCGGCGTTTTGGCGTTTCTCGCTCTGCACTTGCGCATCGATTTTGGCAACGGTATTTTCAACAGCGCCTTCCACTATCGCGACCTGCACTTTCTTTCCGTAGTGCACGCTCAGCGCTTCACTTAAGCGGCCAACGCTATCCACGCTGGCTAACTGCGGCAAGCTGGTAATCACCGTGGCTTTAACGCCTTGCGCGGAATCCACCCAGTCTTGCAGTTCAGTCTGGTGCGCCAATTGCTGCACTAAACCACGTACCGGCAGTGCGCGCATCAAACTGTGCCAATCAGGGCGCTCGCTGCTTGATACGCTTGCGGGGGATGCTGCTGATGTTGCCGAAGTTACTACTTTAGGCGCAGCTGCTGGCGTTACTGCAGCGGCTGAAGTGACTGCAGGCTTGGCTGAAGTTGGCTTAGCTGAAGTTGGATTGGCTGCTGGCTTACTGGCTGGCTTACTCGTATTTGCATTTGAGGCTGCGGCTGGAGTGTTTACGCTACCTGCGGTTTGATTTGTTCCTGATCCCGCACTGCCCGGCCGAAAGGCCAGCATGCGCAGTAGTGCCATTGAAAAACCCGTCTGCTCATCGGGTGCGAGCGATAAATCGGGACGGCTGGTAATCGCAATTTGATAAAAGAGCTGGGCTTCTTCTTTAGTAAAGACGGATGCTAAGCGGCGTATCTCGGCTGCTTCAGGCCAATCATCTAAAACGGATTCGGGGACGACTTGGGCACTCGCTATCTTTTGTAGAAGGCTTGCCAAATCTTGCAATGCTAATGAGAAAGACATGCTGCGCTCGCCCATCTCTTGGGCAACTGCCACGAGGGCTGCGCCGTCTTTATTGGCTAGTGCATCAAGTACCTGAATTAAATAGGCATCATCGAGCGTACCCAGCATATTGCGTACCGACTCTTGTGTCACAGTACCAGCGGCATAGGCAATCGCTTGATCCGTGAGTGAGAGTGCATCGCGCATCGAGCCTTGGGCTGCTTTTGCTAATACGCGCAGCGCGCCGATTTCGGATTCGACTTTTTCGGCGGCAAGGACGGTTTGCAGATGTTCCACGATTAAAGGTACTGGCATTTGCTTGAGGTTGAACTGCAAGCAACGCGACAATATGGTGACTGGTATTTTTTGTGGATCAGTGGTTGCTAAGATGAACTTCACATGCTCAGGCGGCTCTTCTAAAGTTTTGAGCATGGCATTAAAGGCATGGTTGGTCAGCATGTGGACTTCGTCAATCATGTAGACCTTAAAACGGCCATTGCTGGGGGCATACGATGCCTTCTCTAATAGCTGGGCCATTTCATCAACGCCGCGGTTACTGGCGGCATCCATTTCGATGTAGTCAACGTAGCGCCCAGCATCAATCTCGAGGCAAGCAGCGCATTTACCGCAGGGCTGGGATGTCATCTTGCCCTGGCCGTCTGGCCCGATGCAATTGAGGGCTTTTGCCAGAATACGGGCGATGGTGGTTTTGCCTACCCCCCTTGTTCCAGTAAAGAGCCAAGCGTGGTGCAGGCGTCCTTGGTCAAGGGCGTGCGTTAAAGCCTTAACGACGTGGTCTTGGCCCAGAAGCTCAGGGAAGGTTTTGGGGCGCCACGAACGGGCCAGTGCCAATGTTGTCATGCTTCTATTCTAACAAGGGCTAAAATGATTGTGGACGGGCCTCCTCGCATGGTGGCTTGGTAACCTGGTCAGGTCGGGAACGAAGCAGCCAAACCCAAGTACTGCCAGTGCCGGGGGTTTGGCTCGTCCACTTCCCCCAGCGGCAATTGGACTGTTAAACAGGGCTGTTTATTGGGCGGTTAACTTAGCCTCTACTTCCAAAAACACGATAAGCGCCGGTCTATTCCAGCTGCAAAGTCATGGTAAACCCACCGATTGCATATGAACTGGTCGACCACGATCAATACCAGTATCACCATAGCTATAAATACCAGCGTCCATTTAAGAGAAGCATTCATGTGGGAGAATCCAATGGAGTGGTTGAGGTGATTGGTTGAAATGGGGTGCAGTTAAGGCGATGGAGTCTATGGTGTTGGATTCTTTTTTATTAGGAATCAATCTTGATGTTCTTAAACTTACCGAGCAGTGCAAGACTGGCCAAGATTTGATTGGCCATATCGGCATCCAGCTCGCCTTTGGCTAAGGCATACAGCACTTGGTCTGCGCGCTCGGATTCAGGAGCGCCTAGCAAAGCTTTAAAGATTTGCCCTTGGCTCATGCTCAAGTCCAGCTGCAATGGCGTCAAATTAACTTGTATCTGGCTACCCTTGATGCCATAGCGCACTTGGGCCATCTCGATGAGTTCACTGCGTTGCTTTTCTTGGAGCTGGGCTAGTGTGGGTAAGGTGGAATTGGTATCGACACCGCCGCTACTGCCTGCAGCATCCAGTGCAGGAGCGGGCTCTACCGGATAGCTTTTGCGGGGGCGTTTATATACTAGGTCGTCTTCCACAACATCCTCCAGTCACTAAATGAACCCGGTTCATTCGTTTGGGAATACCAATGCTACATGTACGTTCAATCCTGCGCTGTGACTTAGGTTGGCGAGAGCAAAATCCGCATTAACGCCGTACGGGCTTCTGGCACTTTGAGCTTATCCGCTAAGGTGAGTAACTCCGTTGCTTTCGGAATCTTTTTGAAGTATTCCATAACGAGGCCGTAGTTATAAATCGCCACGCCATTTTTACGCTTGACTTCGGTTTCTAGTTCATAAAAGAGCCGGTCAATTTGACGCTCTTGTAACTGATTGCTCCAAGCCATCTCGCAGCATTTACGAAAAGAGCGTTCATGGCCAGCAGCTTCAATCGTAATGAACGCATCAAATGCTTGCGGGTAAAGGCCCAGGTTTTGAAAACGCAAACCTTCGGCAAAATCGGCATTATTTAAGTCGGGCATGGCGGGCGCTCAAAGTAATCGAAAGAAGTAAAACCATATATTACTGTGTACCCTCCCTTTTTGGGAGCACATGCGCTCTTTGACTTGCGGGGCCGCCAAAAAGCCCGCCACCAGACCCGCAATCGATGCCGGTGGCATTCTAAATTACCCGAATTGTTAAAGAGCAAAAAACTTAAGTTAATGCCTATCGGGTGACGAGAACTAGATAGCCAAACCCCTAAAAACGAGTACAGGGGGATGGCGTGGCTACTGCCATCCACCCAACCCCCTTTTCGCTGCATTACCAATTAAGGGTGATTAGGAAGCGATAGCCTATATAAATGATTACAAATAGCCCGATGACAGCGACGGTGCGTATATCTAGCATGATCTTAAATAGGCGTAATCGTTTGTGGCCACACTCAATCATTACGTACATCGCTGCCTCCCTTTGGTCATAAAGCACTCAGCTTAGAGAGATGCAAGGCATAAAAACAGGGGAAAAGGATTATTTAGGTGTAGGAAACGACTGAGTGGGAAGGGAATTAATACTCACCTAGTGAACTACCTCGTAATTAGCATCAAGGTGTTGCTTAGTTGCCTCTTATGCTTTATTGCAGCCACCTCGCCGCTGCATCGAGTATTCCCTGGCGAACAAGCAATTGCCGCGCAGGATCGGTATCGCCGCAGGCCCATCGGCATTTCCAGTCGCTTGGCGCCTCAAAGTCACAATGGGATGCACCGGTAATCAATTCATCTCGCCACAGGGCTTTGAGTTCAGAACCCCATGGGGCCGCAACGGCGTTTGCATTGCAGCTTGATGCGGGGGCTCTTAGGATAAGGGCTTCGGTAGTCAGTTTTCGGGATGCGGTAATTCCGGCGCGCTCCGTTTCATTGGGTAAGACCCGATCAAATGGATCTAGCCCGACAAATCCAACCACGCCAGGGGTATCTGCTGCCAGTAAGCTGGAGAGCCCTCCTGCTGAAAATCCAACCAGCATGATGCGTTGGCTACTGCTGCCAAAGGTAGTAGTGTTGCGAAGCAATGAAACCATCTCAGCAATGGCGCTGGCATTACAGCGAAAGTCAAAGGTACAAGGCATATCGGGTGTTATTGCTAGAACGCCTCTAGCTGCCAGTGCCTGTGCGTGCTCCCCCATCGTAGTACGACTGCGTGTAAAGCCGTGGGTCAAAATAGCAGCGCCCTTCTCCGGCCCTATAGGCTTATACACATCTACCTCAACAGTTTGTCCGTTGATTTTTACTACTTGTGTTTGCGGGACTACTTTTGCTGTGGGCTCAGCCGCATGACTTTGACTGAATACCGCCAGAACAACAAGGCAGGCTTGCAGGAATGTAGGGATAGTTGTGTTGGGCATGTTTTTGATCATAATCCCAAGCAAAAAAACTGGCCTAAGCTCACGTAGTGACCTACCCCCTCATTAGGATGAAGGTGTTAGTACCTTATTCACTCTCTTGATACGGAGTCACCATGAAATACCTCATTGCCATCGTACTCATTACCCAAGCTGCCTTGTTTGCGCGCTCTGCTGTAGGCCAAGTAGTGCCCTTTAGTGCTTCGGCTTATAACTTTGAAAACAGCCCTAATAACTTTAACAATAGCGCTTACAACTTCAATAACAGTCCGTACAACTTCAACAACAGTCCAAATAACTTTAATGCCACTAATGGGGTCTATGACAACAAAGGCAATCGCTTGGCGTATGAAGTAACAGCTCCTACTGGTGTTACAAATTACTTTGATAACAACGGCAATCGCATTGGCTATACGCCATCGCGGAGATAAACATATGCAAACTAGTCCAGCGCTTACTTCTTACTCGCCTTAAGCTCTACCTCGAGTTCATTTATCTT
>JBEBBK010000044.1:0-7763 GCA_041158405.1 Pseudomonadota bacterium | reverse complement strand
CAAAGGCACCATAGTTGCGTATTCCGATAACTCTGCGGTAATGGAGGGGTGCGAAGCACAAACCTGGGCTCCACAAGGCGAAGATCAGCGCTACCAAAAAGAGCAGCGGCTAACCCATACCTTGATGAAGGTGGAGACGCACAACCATCCTACGGCAATCGCTCCTTTTCCTGGGGCATCGACCGGTGCCGGTGGCGAAATTCGAGATGAAGGTGCAACAGGTATTGGCGGAAGGCCCAAAGCCGGTCTCACCGGTTTTTCTGTTTCAAGCCTAAACATACCTGCGACTAACTTACCGTGGGAAGCGCCACACTATGGCAAGCCTGACCGGATTGCTGCGCCACTGCAAATCATGATCGAAGGGCCGCTGGGCGGAGCCGCTTTCAATAATGAATTCGGGCGCCCGATTCTGGGCGGGTATTTTCGCGTATTTGAACAAACCATCAATGGCGTGCGCTATGGCTATCACAAGCCCATCATGATTGCCGGGGGCATTGGTAATATTGATGCAATCCATACCGCAAAAAAAGAAATCAAAGCAGGGCACTTGCTGGTTCAGTTGGGCGGCCCTGGCATGCGCATTGGTATGGGTGGTGGCACCGCTAGTTCGATGGCAACCGGCAGCAACGCGGCTGATTTGGATTTCAATTCAGTGCAGCGCGGTAACCCTGAAATCGAACGCCGTGCGCAAGAAGTGATTAATGCGTGCCGCGCCATGGGTGAAGCCAATCCCATTATTTCAATTCACGATGTGGGTGCAGGTGGTTTATCGAACGCCTTCCCGGAACTCGCCGATGGCGCTGGACTCGGCGCCGACTTTCAGTTGCGCAGCATCCTGCTGGAAGAGAGTGGCATGAGTCCCGCAGAGATTTGGTGCAATGAATCACAAGAGCGTTATGTGTTGGCCATTGATGCTAACCATTTAGACTTGCTTACCGCATTGTGCGAGCGCGAGCGTTGTCCTATCTCCGTCGTAGGGCATGCAACGACCGAGCGCCAATTACGCTTGAGCGACTCCAAGATAAATGGCGCTTCGGATGCTTCTTTTCCAATTGATATGCCGATGGATGTATTGCTCGGTAAGCCGCCCAAAATGCACCGCGATGTTACGCACCTTGAGCAGCAATTTACTGAGCTCGATGTCAGCGATGCCAAGCTGGAAGAATGCATTGCATGGGTGTTGCAGCAGCCGACCGTAGCGAGTAAATTATTTTTGATCACCATCGGTGACCGTACAGTTGGTGGCCTGAATGCACGCGACCAACTAGTGGGTCCATGGCAAGTTCCAGTTTCTGATTGCGCCGTAACGATGATGGATTATGTGGGTTATCGCGGTGAAGCCATGTCGATGGGTGAGCGTACCCCAATCGCTGTGATCGATGCACCCGCCGCGGCTCGTATGGCAGTCGGCGAAGCCATCACCAATATATTGGCAGCGGATATTAGTGGGCTTGATACGGTGAAGTTATCCGCCAACTGGATGGCGGCCTGCGGTAAGCCGGGCGAAGATGCCAAGCTCTTTGATTCGGTTAAGGCCGTTGGCATGGAGCTGTGTCCAGCACTTGGCATATCGATTCCGGTAGGGAAAGATTCTTTATCGATGGCTACGGAGTGGCGCGATGGTGACGCAACTAAAAAAGTGATCTCACCCGTCTCCTTAGTGATCTCAGCATTTGCCCAGGTAATCGATGCACGCAAAACCAGCACACCGCTTTTGCAACGTGAAGAGTATGGGCAGCCACTGGATACCGAACTCATTCTGATTGACTTGGGTCGCAGTAAAAATCGCATGGCCGGCAGCATATTGGCTCAAGTTCTTAATCAATCCGGCAAAACAGCACCCGATCTGGATGATCCGAATGATCTCAAGGCTTTAGCGAGTGCAATCATTGCATTGCGCGCTGCGGGCCAGCTCTTGGCTTACCATGACCGTTCGGATGGCGGACTGCTCGCAACCATTGCTGAAATGGCTTTCGCTTCCCACTGCGGTATATCCATTAATGTGGACATGATTGCAGTTGACTTAACTCAAGAGCCCGATTATGGCGATGCCAAAAATTGGGCGCAGCAAGTATCAGGTCGCCGCCATGAACAAACGATTCGAGCTCTGTTTAATGAAGAGCTGGGCGCCGTCATTCAGGTACGGCGTACTGATCGGGATGCCGTATTTGCGGTATTGCGTAAGCACGGCTTAAGTGCTTGTAGCCATGTGATTGGCAAACCCAATACAACCGGCCGCATTGAGATTTGGCGTGATGCCAAAAGCATCTATGCAGAGCCACGTGAGCTCTTGCACAAGGTATGGCAAAACACCAGTTGGCAAATTGCGCGCCTGCGTGATAACCCGTCCTGTGCTGATAGTGAATATGCCTTACTCGATGACGTTGATGATCCAGGACTTGCGCCAACGCTAACATTTGATGCGGCAGAGGATGTCTCTGCTCCATTCATCAATAAAGGCGCTCGTCCCAAAATGGCGATTTTGCGCGAGCAGGGCGTGAACTCCCATGTTGAAATGGCCTATGCCATGGATTGGGCTGGGTTTGATGCGCACGACGTTCATATGTCCGATCTCATCGCCGGTAAGGCGCGCTTAGAGAACTTCCGGGGTCTCGTTGCCTGTGGCGGATTTAGTTACGGCGACGTGCTCGGTGCCGGCGAAGGCTGGGCCAAAACCATTTTGTTTAATGCGCAATTGCGCGATCAGTTTTCCGCCTTCTTCAATCGTGCGGATAGCTTTGCCCTGGGCGTATGCAATGGTTGCCAGATGATGAGTAATCTGGCTGGGATTATTCCAGGGGCCGATGCGTGGCCCAAGTTCACTCGTAACCAATCGGAGCAATACGAAGCTCGGCTTGTGATGGCAGAGGTGGTGAAGTCGCCATCCATTCTGCTCCAGGGTATGGAAGGTAGCCGCATTCCGATTGCAATCGCTCATGGCGAAGGCTTTGCCAACTTTGGCCAACAAGGCGATTTAGAAAGATTGAAAGCAGGCAGCTTGGCCGCCTTGCGTTTTGTCGATCACCGCGGTAATCCAACCGAGACGTATCCGATGAACCCCAATGGCTCGCCTGGCGGCCTCACTGGTGTTACAACGCCAGATGGACGCTTCACTGTCATGATGCCCCATCCCGAGCGCGTGTTCCGCGCGGCACAGATGAGTTGGGCGCCGAGCGATTGGCTGCAAACCCCCGATGGAGCCAGTCCTTGGATGCGCTTATTCCGTAATGCCCGTCGCTGGGTAGGTTGACATATTCATGCTGATGGAGCCAGTGACCTTTTCTGAATCGGGCGGCATTCGCTATTTGCATTTTGGAACGGAGTTAATTCAAGGGGCGATGCGCATCCGCGACCCCAATGCCATTTACCTTGAGTACAACCAACAGATGATGGCCTGGCTTTTGTTTCTAGAGACTAAGCCCGGAATGCAGGTTGCCCAATTGGGCCTTGGTACTGGCGCACTGACTAAATTTACCCACCTGCATTGCCCGGCTGTTAAAAGTACTGTAGTGGAAGTTAATCCTGCAGTGATCGTTGCAGCCCGCAGCATGTTTTTTTCGCCGGGTGATGATCGGCGTCTCAAAACCATGCAAGTCGATGCGCATGCATTTGTTCATGATGCGCAGTTTCACAATCACTTTGATGCACTCCAAGTTGATCTGTACGATGCCATCTGCGATGGCCCCTCGGCTAGTTCGCTTGATTTTTATGCTGGCTGCTTTGATTTACTGAAGTCGCCCGGCGTCTTAACGGTCAATCTATTTTCTCGGCATAAAAGCTTTGATATTAATCTAAACAACATTTGCGAAGCCTTTGGCGACCGTGTATTGCTTTTTCCGGAATCACACGACTGCAATGTGGTGGCAATGGCATTTAAAGGGCCGTCCCTGAACGTGGAGTGGGCTGAAGTCGTAAAGCGTGCCAAATTGATTCAAGAAAAAACTGGCTTAGCGACAGCATCGTGGGCTTCTGGCTTGCGGCATGCCAATGCCAGACAAGAAAACGCCCTCATTATTTAAAGCCTGGCACCTCAATCCGATTTGAGTAAAAAATAAGGGGATCACAGATCCCCTTATTTCATGTAACTAAGCCCTAGTTACTAAAGTAAATTACCTTGCTTATACCGTTACCGTATCAGCAACATCACTAAAGGACTTGATCTTGTCAAAGTTCATGTAGCGGTATACCTCACTGGCTTTCGCATTGAGCGAACCCAATTGATCGAGGTACTCTTGCATGGTTGGAATGCGCCCCAGTAGCGCTGCTACTGCAGAGAGTTCAGCGGAGGCCAAGAAAACATTGGTATCAATGCCTAAGCGATTGGGGAAGTTACGAGTTGAGGTTGAAACGGCGGTAGCGCCTTTACGCATCGATGCTTGATTACCCATACACAGGGAGCAACCAGGTGCTTCCATGCGAGCGCCCGTGCGACCCAGAATGCCGTAATAGCCTTCTTCGGTCAAAACCATGGCATCCATCTTGGTTGGTGGTGCAATCCAGAGGCGGGTTGGGATATCCGTCTTGCCTTCTAGTACTTTTCCGGCAGCGCGGAAGTGGCCTATATTGGTCATGCAAGAGCCAATAAAGACTTCATCGATTTTGGTTCCCGCTACTTCAGAGAGAAACTTCACATCGTCTGGATCATTTGGGCAAGCCAAAATCGGTTCTTTGATTTCGTTGATGTCGATTTCAATAATCTCGGCATAGTCTGCATTGGCATCCGCTTTGAGTAACTGCGGATTAGCAATCCAGGCTTCCATGGCTTTAATGCGGCGACCTAAGGTTCGCGCATCTTCATAGTCATTGGCAATCATCCACTTCATTAGGGTGATGTTGGAGCGCATGTACTCAATGATCGGTTCTTTATTGAGGTGCACGGTACAACCGCCAGCAGAGCGCTCGGCAGAAGCGTCCGACAATTCAAATGCTTGTTCTACCTTGAGGTCAGGCAAGCCTTCGATCTCTAATATGCGACCAGAGAAAATATTCTTCTTGCCTTGTTTTGCAACCGTGAGCAAACCGCGCTTGATGGCATACAAAGGAATGGCATTCACTAAGTCACGCAGGGTGATACCAGGCTGCATATTGCCTTTGAAGCGAATGAGGACCGATTCAGGCATGTCGAGTGGCATCACGCCAGTCGCCGCAGCAAACGCAACTAAGCCTGAGCCAGCCGGGAATGAAATGCCAATGGGGAAGCGGGTATGACTATCGCCACCCGTACCGCAGGTATCGGGCAACAACAGGCGATTGAGCCAGCTATGAATCACGCCATCGCCTGGACGCAAAGAAACGCCGCCGCGATTGGTCATGAAGGCCGGCAACTCGTGGTGAGTGCGAATATCCACTGGCTTGGGGTAGGCCGAGGTATGGCAGAAGGACTGCATCATCAGGTCGGTTGAAAAGCCTAGGCAAGCCAAATCTTTGAGTTCATCGCGGGTCATTGGACCGGTGGTATCTTGCGAGCCCACGGTAGTCATGTGTGGCTCGCAATAGGTGCCAGGACGAACGCCTTGACCTTCTGGTAAGCCACAGGCGCGGCCCACCATTTTTTGCGCCAAGCTAAAGCCTTTTTTGTTGTCTGGCGGGCTGATCGGTAGACGGAACTCCGTCGATGCAGGCAAACCTAAGGCAGCGCGCGCTTTGGCAGTGAGTCCACGACCAACGATCAGCGGAATACGACCGCCGGCACGCACTTCGTCCAAAATCACGGGTGACTTCAGTGAAAATGCAGCAATCTCGGCACCGTTTTTAAATGCCTTACCTTCGTATGGGCGCAGCTCAATCACATCGCCCATATTCATTTGATCGACATTCAGTTCAATTGGCAATGCGCCAGCATCTTCCATGGTGTTAAAGAAGATAGGAGCAATCTTGGTACCAAGGCAAACGCCGCCAAAGCGCTTATTGGGCACAAAGGGAATATCTTGACCGGTCCACCAGAGAACCGAGTTGGTTGCCGATTTACGGGAAGATCCTGTGCCGACTACATCACCGACATAGGCAATTTGATGGCCTTTTTTCTGCAGCAGCGCTATTTGCTTCATGGGCCCACGTACGCCAGTCTCATCTGGCTCAATACCGGTACGGGGATTTTTCAGCATGACGGTGGCATGCAGTGGAATATCAGGGCGGCTCCACGCATCGGGCGCAGGGGAAAGGTCATCGGTATTGGTCTCGCCAGTGACCTTAAACACGGTCAAAGTCATGCACTCTGGAACAGCAGGGCGGCTTGTAAACCATTCCGCATCGGCCCAGCTTTGCATGACCGACTTGGCATGGGCATTGCCTTTCTCTGCCATCTCTTGAACATCATTAAAGTAATCAAACATCAAGAGGGTTTTCTTGAGCACCTCTGCGGCAGCCGCAGCGCACTCTGCATCGGCCAATAATTCAACTAGGGGGGCGATGTTATAGCCGCCCAGCATAGTACCGAGTAGCTCCGTTGCTTTAATTCGTGAAATCAGGGGCGACTTGTCAGCGCCTTTTGCTACCGCAGCCAAGAACTCGGCCTTGACTTTAGCGGCTTCATCAACGCCAGCGGGAACGCGGAAGGTAATGAGGTCTACCAGCTCTGCTTCTTTTCCCTTTGGGGGGTTTTTCAGCAAACCAATCAGCTCAGCAGTTTGGTCTTTTGTTAAAGGCAGGGCGGGGATACCAAGTGCTGCGCGTTCTGCAACTTGGGCGTTGTAAGCTTCTAACATCGCGTTTCCTATGAATAAGGGGTTATCAATTGAATGGCGAAGCAAGGTATGTCAAAGACTTGACCTCGATCAAGCCTATTGTAATGTTTTGATCGGATGCTGGACATCAAAATTTGTAAAAAATGCTATTAAATTAGCCTAAACAGAGTCAATTTATGGCTGAATTCACCTAAATTGTGTGTTCATCTTTCAGGGCCCAAACCAAGGAAATCACCCATCCGATCAATGTCCAGCCTAGAAATAGGTTGAGGGCAAAAATAGCCCCCGTATTGACTCGCTTCTTGTAAAACGCGATGGCAAAGGGCAAAAAATAAAATAGGGAGAGGATAGTAATAAAAACAGCAAATAAAAAGCGCATTTCGGCTTCCTCTGGGTCCCATTGGGGTAAATGGGGGTTTATGAATAAAAGTTGATTTTACTGCCTGCGTAAATTTTGAATTGTCGTAAAGGTATCGTTATAATTAGAATTTCCAACAGAGCCAAAGCGCGATGACCAAATACGTTTTTGTCACTGGTGGCGTAGTTTCTTCCCTAGGGAAAGGAATTGCAGCTGCCTCGCTTGCCGCGATTCTCGAATCCCGCGGCCTGAAAGTCACCCTCCTAAAACTAGATCCGTACATTAACGTTGATCCGGGCACCATGAGCCCCTTTCAGCATGGCGAAGTCTTTGTGACGGAAGACGGCGCAGAGACCGATTTGGATCTGGGCCATTACGAGCGCTTTGTATCTGCCAAGATGCGCAAAAGCAATAACTTTACGACCGGCCAGATTTACGAATCCGTGATCCGTAAGGAGCGGCGCGGCGAGTACCTTGGTAAGACAGTCCAGGTCATTCCGCACATTACCAATGAAATCCAGGCCTTTGTTGAGCGCGGCGCCAAAGCCAGCCATGACGGTCAAGTGGATGTCGCCATTTGCGAGATTGGCGGGACCGTAGGTGATATTGAGTCCTTGCCGTTTTTAGAGGCTGCGCGCCAAATGAGCCTGCGCCTACCGCCCCACAGCTGCGCTTTTGTCCACCTGACATTAGTTCCTTACTTAATCAGTGCTGGCGAACTG
>JBEBBK010000043.1:0-7769 GCA_041158405.1 Pseudomonadota bacterium | reverse complement strand
CCGTGCAATCGATGGTGATACCGCGCAAGGTTCCGCTTGCCGGACCGGACGCTTCAATCCAATCGTCGCCTTTGGTGATGCTTGCGCCCATTTGCGCTAAGGCATCGGCAAACGCAACGTCGCCCTGAATGCTATCGCGCCCGACACCCAAGACGCGAACGGGGCCGGAACCAATCGCTCCCGCTGCTAAAAAATATGAGGCGGATGAGGCATCGCCCTCCACCAATAGGTTTTTAGGGCTGCGATATACCGACTCGCCCTTTTGCAATGCAGGCTGCGCTGGAATCACAAAGGTTTGCGCATTCGGGCAATCCACATGGACACCAAAACGTTGCATCAGCTTGAGTGTGATTTCAATATAAGGTCGTGAAATTAACTCGCCAATGACTTCAATACGAATCACCTTTTTTGCTAGCAAAGGCAAAGCCATAAGCAGGGCTGTCAAAAATTGACTCGACACATCACCCCGAATGCGAACGACCTCTGGTATCGATATGCTCGATGCATGAATCTGAATCGGCGGATAACCCTCTTCACCCAGGTAACTAATCACGGCACCAATTTGACGTAAACCATCGACTAAATCCCGAATCGGTCTTTCATGCATCCGCGCTACACCCGAAAGGCGGTAGTCGCCTTGCTGCATTACGAGTGCGGCAGTCAGCGGACGAATAGCAGTACCAGCATTGCCCATAAACAAATCCGCTTCGCGAATCGGGAAGCGGCCACCACTTCCCGTAACCAAGCAGGTGGTCTCATTCTGATCTTGAACCGTTAAACCCAGCTGGCGCAGTGCGGCTCGCATGATTTGGGTATCGTCCGCATCCAATAAATTGCTCAGCGTAGTTTGGCCCGATGCAAGCGCAGCAAGCAACAAGCTGCGGTTGGAAATACTCTTTGAGCCAGGTAGTGTGATTTGCCCTTGCGCCCGCTTCAGTGGGCCAATCGCAATTTGTTCAACTCTACCGCCCTGCTGACTCATTTAGAGTCGTCCCATGCTTGGCGCGCCTTACTGGCTTTGGTAAAGGCCTTCTCTAAACCAGCAGCATCCTCATTTGCAATCAGTTCCCGCAGGTGTCCTGCTACCGATAGATACTGATCCAACTCTTTTAAAATTGCAGTCCGATTGGCTAGGCAAATATCACGCCACATTTCTGGGCTAGAGGCAGCAATGCGGGTGAAGTCCCGAAACCCTGCACCCGCATGTTGTAGTTTTTCTTGCGCATCTTCTGAATTCAAAACACTGACCATCAGCGCATACGAGAGCACATGGGGCAGGTGTGACACTGCTGCAAAAATCGCATCGTGCTGAACGGCCCCGATCTTACGCACCCGCGCCCCGGTTGATTCCCAAAACTGGCTTATGGATTCGACATCGACCTTAGCATTTTCTTGAAGCTGGCAAATGATGGTTTGCTTTCCATCAAACAAATCGGCTTTGGCTGCTGCAGCGCCATGCTGCGCACCGCCTGCTATTGGATGGGCCGGCACAAATTGGCAAGCTTTTTTTCCTAAGACTTCTTTGGCCGCCAGAATCACATCACCCTTGGTGCTTCCGGCATCCGTAATCAAGGTATGCGCCTCTAAAAAAGGCTCGAGGACAGTAAATGTGGCGCGCATTTGCGCAACGGGGACACACAGCACAATGACCTGCGATTGTTTTGCGGCCTCTTCTAAGGTGAGGACGCCATCAATAGCGCCCATGGCGATGGCCTGATCTAAATTGGCTTTACTACGACCCACTCCATATACAGCATCGACTACGCCCGCGCGCTTTAACGCGAGACCAAGCGAAGCACCAATGAGGCCAACACCCACAATAGTGACCTTACCAAAGTGGGTCGATTTAGATTGAGTCATGAATAAATAATGTGCTTAGTGTGTTCTTGATATGTGCTTATTGTGAACATGGTGCTTACTTAAAATTTAGCTCGACTGCAGGATGTCGCGCAAAGCATGAATGAAGGCGGCGTTCTCTTCGGGTAGGCCAATCGAGATACGCAGCCATTCCGGCAAGCCGTAATTACCAACGGGTCTAACGATGATGCCGCGCTTGAGTAGTTCTAAATTGATGCGCGCACCCGCGCCGCTATCGTCGCCCACCTTGACGAGCACAAAGTTACCAGCGGATGGCAAGAATCGCAGCCCAAGCGCCTTAAATGCATCGGTTAATTGCGCGTATCCGGCTTGATTTAATTCAAAGCCAGCCTGTAAAAAAGCATCGTCCTGAAAGGCAGCAATTGCTGCTGCCTGCGCCAGGCTATTGACATTAAAGGGTTGCCGAATGCGATTGAGTAAATCGGTCAACCCAGGTTGAGCTACGCCATAACCAATCCGTAAACCTGCCAAACCATAGGCCTTGGAAAAACTGCGCGAGAGAATCATATTCGGAAAGCGCTTAACCCATGCAATCGCATCGTAGCGCTGCTCTGGAGTCAAGTACTCGTTGTATGCCTCATCTAGAACAACCACAACACGACTAGGCACTTTAGATAAAAACGATTCAATTTCCTTGGGCTCTAAATAACTACCTGTCGGGTTGTTCGGATTGGCCACAAACACGAGCTTGGCTTTATCGCCAGATTGCTTGATTGCTTCCAGCATCGCTGGCAAATCATGACCGTATTGCGGTGTTGGCGCTACCTCAACTGCTATAGCACCGACTGCCTGGGTTGCGAGCGGATACACTGCAAACGCATGCTTTGAAAAAATAACTTCATCGCCCGCTTGTGCAACGGCTCTAGCGGCCAACTCCAAAATATCATTGCTGCCATTACCCAAAGTGATCCAGTCAGTAGGAACACCTAAGCGATCCGACAACACTTTCTTGAGCTCAAAGCCATTGGAATCCGGGTAGCGGCCTAAATCGCTTGCCGCACGCAGCATCGCCTCTTGCGCTGACTTAGGCATGCCGAGTGGGTTTTCATTCGAAGCAAGCTTCACAATCTTGCTCTCATCAAGGCCATATTCGCGCGCCACTTCACTGATCGGCCTACCGCCAACGTAGGGCGCAATTGCTTGAATATGTTTAAGACCGAGTGGCGTGCTCATCATTAACCTAATGCGCGCGGGTAGGAACCCAGTTTTTTATAAAAGGCAGCCGTATCGTGCAGCTCCATTAATGCCTTAGCCACATTGGCATCCTCCGCGTGACCGGCGACATCAATGTAAAAGTGATACTCCCAAGTCCCTTTGCGAGCGGGGCGGGACTCAAAGCGCGTCATCGAAACGCCATGCTTGGCCAAGGGAGCCAATAAAGAATAGACGGCGCCTGGCTTATTCGCAACCGACAGGACCAGTGCAGTTTGATCATTGCCGGTAGGCTGGCATTGGTAATTTCCAACCACGACAAAGCGCGTGCGATTGTGTGGGTCATCCTGAATCTGGCTAGCGACTGCTTGTAAACCGTATGCCACTTGCGCTGGATCACCCGCAATGGCTGCAATCGTTGGATCGGCAGCCGCCATGCGGGCTGCTTCTGCATTACTGCTAACCGCTTGGCGCTGCAACTGCGGAGCATGGACACTGAGCCACTGTTGGCACTGAGCCAAAGCCTGTGCATGCGCGCACACCGTGGTTACGCCATCTAAGCTTCCGGATTTTGTCAGTAGGTGGTGGCGTATCGATAAAACCACTTCGCCACTAATGTGTAATGGGGAATCGAGTAATAAATCAAGTGTGCGCGAGACCGCGCCCTCACTGGAGTTTTCGACTGGAACAATACCAAATTGCGCAGCGCCTTTTTCAACCGATTTGAATACTTCATCCAAACTAGCGCATGGCAATCCGCCAATGGATTGACCAAAATAACTTTGCGCGGCTAATTCAGAAAAGGTGCCGACGGGCCCGAGGTAGGCAATGGTTTGCCTCGCTTCTAAAGCACGGCAAGCCGACATCACTTCGCGCCAAATGGCTGCAATGCCATCGTTTTGCAAAGGGCCTTGATTCAGTTTGATTAAATTCGCGACGACCTGACGCTCGCGCTCTGGACGGAAGACAGGCGATACAAAATCACCTTTGACATGACCCACCTCTTGCGCTGCTTTTGCGCGCTTGGATAAGAGTTCCAGTATTTCAGCATCGATGGCATCAATACGCGCTCGCAAAGGAGCTAAACGCTGATCTTCGGTCGTCATTACGCTCGCCTTTCAAATTCACGCATAAATTCCACTAAGGTTTGAACGCCCTCCAGTGGCATCGCATTGTAAATACTGGCACGCATTCCGCCAGCCGCTTTATGACCGCGCAATGCAGCTAAGCCAGCACTACTGGATTGCGCTAAAAAGGCAGCATTCAAGGTTTCGTCTTTTAAGAAGAAGGTGACGTTGGTTCGCGAACGGTAACGTGGATCTACTCGATTCTCATACAGACCACTTTGATCAATGTAGTTATAAAGCAAGGTCGATTTTTCAAGGTTGATGCGCTCCATCTCCGCAACCCCACCCCGTTTTAATAGCCACTTAAATACCAGTCCAGACAAATAGATGGTAAATGTGGGAGGCGTATTCAGCATCGACTGCGTTGCTTCTTCTTTTGCCCAATCCCAAATCGATGGGGTGATTGCCATTTGATGGCCCATTAAATCCCGGCGCACAATCACGAAGGTGACGCCGGCCGGACCAATGTTTTTCTGTGCCCCAGCAAACCAGACGCCGCATTGCGTCACATCCATTTTGCGCGTCAAAATATTGCTGGAAATATCGGCCACGAGAATGCGGTCCCCCACATCGGGCACCTCTTGAAACTCAACCCCACCAATCGTTTCATTCGCGCAGTAATGCAAGTAGGCCGCATCATCCGATAGATGCCAGGTATTGCTGTCTGGAATAGTCGTAAATTGCTGGTCTTTTGAACTTGCGGCTAAATGGGCTTGGCCATATTTTTGTGCTTCTAAGAATGATTTCTCAGACCAAATCCCAGTAACCAAAAAATCCGCTTTAGGTCCATTTTTGGCGAGTGGCATCAGATTCATTGGTACCGCGGCATTTTGACCAATGCCGCCGCCTTGCAACATCAAAATCGCATAGCTATCGGGTATACCCATCAGTACGCGCATGTCCTGCAGGGTTTCCTCATAGAGGGCCATGAACTCCGGGCCACGATGGCTAATCTCCATCACACTGCAACCCATGCCCCGCCAGTTCAGCATCTCTTCGGATGCCTGCTGTAAAACTTCGGCAGGCAAAGTGGCAGGGCCCGCTGCGAAATTAAAAATGCGGCGGTCGAAAGTCATAATGGAGTTAAGGGGCGCGGGATCAATGAACTACATTACGCATCGGGTGTGGATTCACCACCAGCGGTATCAACTTCATCTCCAGACTCATCCGCATCGTCATCCGAATCGCTCTCGGCAATCCGCTGAAGACCCGATAAGCGCGTACCCTCGTCGACGCTAATCAAGGTAACGCCTTGGGTTGCCCGGCCCATCTCCCGAATTTCCGAGACGCGTGTGCGAACCAACACGCCACCGGTCGTAATCAACATGATTTGATCTTCTGGAGAAACTAGAGATGCTGCTACTACCTTACCGTTCCGCTCGCTGGTCTGGATTGCAATCATGCCTTTCGTGCCGCGACCATGGCGGGTGTATTCCGCGATGGGGGTGCGCTTACCAAAACCATTTTCCGTGGCGGTTAATACGCTACTCGGAGCAGCCACACCATCTTCTGCCGGTGCCGCGCCATCAGACGCCTCTGCAGGAGCAACCAGCATGGCAATCACATTTTGCTCTGCAGCTAAATTCATGCCACGCACGCCGCGCGCAGTTCTGCCCATCGGACGCACATCATTTTCATCAAAACGTACTGCCTTGCCAGCGTCCGAAAACAGCATCACATCGTGCTTACCGTCGGTAATCGCCGCGCCGACCAAGAAATCATTCTCGTTTAAGTCAACCGCAATGATGCCGGCCTTCCGTGGATTGGAAAAATCCGAGAGGCGGGTTTTCTTGACGGTACCAAGGCTGGTTGCCATAAAGACGTACTGGTCGTCTTGGTAACCTTTAATTGGCAGTATCACTGTGATTTTTTCACCATCAATTAGCGGGAACATATTTACGATTGGCTTGCCGCGCGATGTGCGACTGCCTTGTGGGACCTCCCAGACTTTGAGCCAGTACATCCGGCCGCGATCCGAGAAACACAAAATAGTGTCGTGGGTGTTTGCCACAAACAGGGTATCGATCCAATCTTCATCCTTCGTTGCAGCAGCTTGCTTGCCACGACCGCCACGCTTCTGTGCACGGTATTCGCTAAGGGGCTGACTCTTCATATAGCCCGAGTGCGATAAGGTCACCACCATGTCTTGCGGCGTAATCAGATCTTCCGTAAAGAGCTCGGTGGCATTCATTTCAATAAATGAGCGGCGGCCGGTATCGCCGCCTTCTTTGCCGTAATCGGCTTGCACTTCTTTCAGCTCAGCCTCGATGACTTGAGTTACGCGCTCTGGCTTAGCTAAAAGATCAAGCAAGTCTGAAATCTCATTCATGACTTCTTTGTATTCAGAAACGATCTTATCTTGCTCAAGCCCAGTTAAGCGCTGCAAACGCATCTGCAGAATTTCTTGTGCCTGGCTATCGGATAAGCGATAGAGCCCAGTAGACTGCATGCCATATTCGGGCAGTAGGCCTTCTGGACGATAGGCATTGCGCCCGCCCGGCGTATCGGTCTCGGCGCGAGCTAGCATTTCACGCACCATGGATGAGTCCCATGACTTGCCCATCAATTCTTGTTTGGCAACCACTGGATTGGCAGCCGCCTTGATGATGGCAATGAACTCATCAATGTTCGCCAGCGCAACCGCCAGGCCTTCTAATACATGGCCGCGATCACGGGCTTTGCGTAATTCAAAAATAGTTCGGCGCGTCACTACCTCACGGCGATGCTGCAAGAAATACTCCAGCATCTGTTTAAGGTTCAAGAGGCGTGGCTGGTTATCAACCAGCGCCACCATATTCATACCGAAGTTGTCTTGCAGTTGCGTGCTCTTATAGAGATTGTTGAGCACCACCTCAGGCACTTCACCGCGCTTGAGCTCGATGACAACGCGCATGCCCGATTTGTCTGATTCATCGCGCAAATCAGAAATGCCTTCAATTTTTTTCTCATTCACCAACTCGGCAATGCGCTCAAGCAAGTTTTTCTTATTTACCTGGTACGGCAACTCATCGACGATGATCGACTGGCGCGAGCCTTTATCTAAATCCTCAAAATGGGTCTTGGCGCGCATCACCACACGGCCACGGCCGGTGCGATAACCTTCGCGCACCCCTTGCACGCCATAAATGATTCCAGCAGTGGGGAAATCCGGCGCCGGAATAATCTCGATTAGCTCGTCAATTGTGCATTCAGGGTGGTGCAGGACATGCAGACAAGCCTGTACGACTTCATCTAAGTTGTGCGGCGGAATGTTGGTGGCCATACCGACCGCAATGCCGGAAGAGCCATTAATCAGCAAATTAGGCACTTTGGCCGGCAGAATGAGGGGTTCTTTTTCGCTACCGTCGTAGTTCGGCCCGAAATCCACCGTTTCTTTGTCCAAATCTGCCAAAAGGTCGTGGGCGATTTTGCGTAAGCGAATTTCCGTGTAACGCATAGCCGCGGCGTTATCGCCGTCAACCGAGCCAAAGTTACCTTGTCCGTCGACTAACATGTAGCGCAGAGAGAAGTCCTGGGCCATGCGGACGATGGTGTCGTACACCGCCGAATCCCCGTGGGGATGGTATTTACCAATGACATCGCCAACTATACGGGCAGATTTTTTGTAAGCGC
>JBEBBK010000042.1:0-7779 GCA_041158405.1 Pseudomonadota bacterium | reverse complement strand
CGATGTAGTAGCGGTCGATCGCACTAAGAAAACAGCCTCTATTAAAGGCCCTAATGGCAAAGTCACTGTAGTGAAAGTAAAGAACCCAGAGCTCCTTAAAGATATCGCAGTAGGCGATGTGGTGCGCGCTCTTTTCATCGACAGAATGGCTGCTTCGATTACTCCCGGAAAGAAGTAATACGCCGTTATCAATTTAGTAGCGAACGTAATGCAAGGGTCATTGATTCGTAATTGCATCCGCAATACGCATTACCGTCTCATTGCCTTTTGCATTGCCAGTATTACCCTGGTTTCTGCATGCACCACTACGACCCGTCCAGGCGTAGTGGGCGTCAACCGTCAGCAACTGATGATGGCTTCCCAAAGCGAGGTTGAGCGTTTATCAGCAATTAGTTTTAACGAACAAAATAAAAAAGCCCAAGACAAAAAGATCCTGATTACATCAGGACCGCAATACGATCGCTTGATCAATATTGCCAATCGCCTGATTCCCCAGACCGCCCACTTTCGGGATGATACCCAGAAATGGAATTGGCAACTGAGTCTTATAAATTCACCCGTACTGAACGCAACGTGCGCACCTGGCGGCAAGATTACTTTTTACACCGGCATCATCGATCAACTCAAGCTGAGTGATGATGAGATCGCTGCCATCATGGGGCACGAGATTGCACATGCCCTGCGTGAGCATGGCAGAGAGCGGCTCTCGCAAGCCATGGCACAAAGCGCAATCACCAATATTGCACTCGCCGCAGCGGGAGGCTATGGCGCGCAAATCAATGCAGCCAACCAAGTAGCGCAGTATGTATTGGTATTACCAAACTCACGTCAGCATGAAAGTGAAGCCGATGCGATTGGAATTGAGCTGGCTGCCAGGGCGGGTTATAACCCCCGTGCGGCCATCTCCGTATGGCAAAAGATGATGAAAGCAACTAAAGGGAAAAATCCCCCCGAGTTTTTATCGACCCACCCCTCGGGCGAAACGCGCATTGAGCAACTCAGTGCATTAATGCCGGCGGTCGAGCCTTTGTATCGGGATGCACCAAAAGCTTCAGGCACTGCCCCGACAACAAAATGAATCAACATTGATCTTCACACAGTGGCTAACTAAAAGCTTAAATCCGATACGATAAAACCAATTCGTCGATAACTATGAGCGCGATATTGTCTTTATCGTAAGAAACTATTCATCCACCCCTCCAATGGATAGGCGCTTTAGGTGGAGATACTCTTCAATACCATATTTCGAGCCTTCCGTGCCAATCCCAGATTGTTTAGTTCCTCCAAATGGAGCAACCTCGGTCGCAAAGACTCCTTTATTAATTCCTACCACTCCAACCTCAAGTTGCTCTGAAACTCTAAACATTCGACCAATCTTTGTTGTATGTACATAAGCAGCAAGACCGTATTCGGTATCGTTGGCCATTTCAATAACCTCCTCCTCCGTTTTGAATTTAGCAATTGCTGCTATCGGCCCAAAAGTCTCTTCGTTATAGAGACGCATCTGCTTAGTTAAGTTTAATAAGATGGTAGGCTCATAGAAATTTACTCCTAGGGCATGCCGTTTACCCCCAGTCAGTAGTTTTGCACCATGAGTCAAAGCATCTTTTACATGAGCTTCCATCTTATCGATGGCATGCTGATCAATTAAGGGTCCTTGTGTCACGCCCTCCTCAAAACCGTTTCCCACTTTTAGTGCCTCAACGGCCTCCAAGAAATGTCCTAGAAACTGATCATAAATCGATTCTTGTACATAAATACGATTCGCACACACACAGGTTTGTCCTGAGTTGCGGAACTTACACGAAACGGCATCTTTTGCAGCCTTTTTAATGTCGGCATCATCAAAGACGATAAAGGGCGAATTACCACCCAGTTCAAAAGAAAGTTTTTTGATAGAGTCGCTACTTTGTCGCATCAAAATCTTGCCTACCTCGGTCGATCCTGTAAATGTTATTTTGCGAACGATCCGATTAGTGGTTAATTCAATGCCAATGGGCTCAGGGTCGCCAGTCACTAGATTAAAAACGCCCCTAGGTACTCCCGCTTCTTTAGCAAGCACAGCAAGAGCAATTGCAGAATAAGGAGTTTGTTCCGCAGGCTTTAAAACCACAGTACAACCAGCGGCCAAGGCGGTAGCAGTCTTGCGTGTCACCATCGCGCTGGGCATATTCCAGGGCGTAATAGCGCCACACACCCCAATAGATTCTTTAAGAACAATAGTTCTAGAATCCCGTTGCGGCTGTGGAATAACATCGCCATAAATTCGCTTACCCTCTTCCGCATACCAATCAATAAAGCTGGCTGCGTATTTAACCTCATTTTTGGCATCCTTGAATGGCCGACCCTGCTCCAAGGTCATGATGGTTGCTAAGTCATCTTGATTCTCAAGCACAAGCTCATACCAGCGACGTAAAATAATGCCACGCTCACTGGCCGTCTTTTCTCGCCAACCACGCCACGCATTTTTTGCTGCAAGGATTGCTCGACCAGTCTCCTGGGCCCCCATATTCGGAATGGTACCAAGTACTTCACCAGTGGCCGGATTATGCACAGGCAGGGTCTTCTTAGAATCGGATTTAGACCAACTACCATCAATCAATCCCTCCTCACGAAAAAGGGATTGATTTTTTAAACGCTTCAACATGTGATATTTACTCCAAAATTACTCTCTAATTTTTGCCTCAGTAGCAATCTTGGTCCAATGGGCCGATTCTTTGCGGACTAATTCGGTAAATTGTTCTGGTGTATTGCCAACCGGAATTGCACCTTCGCTCGCTAATTTTTGCTTGACGTCGGGCATGGCTAATACTTTTTGGATATCGGCATTTAATTTAGCAATAATTGGCTGTGGCGTTCCAGCCGGTGCAAAAACACCATACCAAGAATCAGAGATAAAGTTATTGAGCCCTGCTTCGGTGAAAGTAGGGACCGATGCGATTGCCTGATCGCGTTGGGGTGCTGCAACCGCAATAGCCCGCAGCGAGCCAGAACGCAGGTGCTGAACAACGCTAGGCGCAAGCGTAAACATCATATCCACATGCCCACCAATCAAATCAATCAATGCTGGAGCGGCACCTTTATAAGGCACATGCGTAATATCCACTCCTGCCTGTAACTTAAACATCTCAGCGGTCATATGCGCAGAGCTGCCGGTACCAAAGGAAGCATAGCGAAGACCTCCTGGCTTTTTCTTAGCAAGTTCGATCAGTTCTTTTAGGTTTTGTGCCGGTACATTTGGATTAACTACCAAAACGAATGGCGATGCTGCAAAATTACTCACGCTGGCAAAGTCTTTTAACGAGTTATAAGGTAATTTTGAATTAATCGCTGGGTTCATGGTCTGTGTACCCGTGGTTCCGAGCAGCAATATATAACCATCGGCCGGGGACTGTGCGACCAGTTGTGCTGCAATACCACCCGCAGCCCCAGCACGATTTTCAACAACGACTGCCTGGGAAGTCACTACGCCTAACTTATCTGCCAGCAGTCTGCCAAGAATATCGGCTGTACCGCCTGCAGGAAACGGTACGACTAACTTAATCGGCTTATTGGGATAGGCCTGCGCATAAGCCATAGAGACACAAACAAAGAACAGGGAGAGAATACTAACTACCTTAGAGACGATTTTCATAGAAAGTCCTTTTGCTCGTTTAAATTGTTCAAGTGATTTTTTTGATGACAGCGCCAAGCAAGAACACATGGAATTAAAGTCCAACACACACGTATTTCATTTCCAAGTACTCATCAATTCCCCATGAACTTCCTTCACGTCCCAGCCCGGATTGCTTGATACCACCAAACGGACCGACTTCATTGGAGAATAGTCCCGTATTAACGCCGACCATGCCAAATTCAAGTGCCTCGGATACTTTCCAGATTCTGCCAATATCACGACTATAAAAATAGGATGCCAGCCCGAATTGGCTATGGTTTGCCAACTGCACCACCTCTTCATCGGAGTCAAATGGAATCACTGGCGCTACTGGACCAAAGGTCTCCTCATATGCAACCAACATGGAGTTATTGGCATTAGCCAATACGGTCGGCTCAAAGAAAGTTCCGCCCTGATTAGCAACTTTTCCACCGGTAACAACTTTTGCACCCTTACTAATCGCATCCGCAATATGCTTTTGTACCTTTGCCAGCGCCTGGCTATCAATCAATGGGCCTTGAGTAACCCCTTGCTCCAAGCCACTACCAACTTTGATTGCCTTGGTTGCAATTGCGAATTTTTCAACAAACTGATCATGCACTTTCCTGTGTACATAAAAACGGTTTGCTGCTACACATGCCTGACCTGCATTACGGTATTTAGCGAACATGGCTCCAGTTACTGCCGCATCAATATCAGCATCCTCAAAAACAATAAATGGAGCGTGACCACCCAGCTCAAGCGCCACTTTCTTCACCGTAGCGGCACATTGACTCATCAGAATCCGGCCAACCTCGTTAGATCCTGTAAATGAAAGATGTCTCACCACTGGCGAGTCACAGAGTAATTTGCCAATTTCAATTGAATTGCTCGAATCTGCAGTCAAAATATTAATGACACCTGCAGGAACGCCTGCCCGAACCGCAAGCTCTCCCAATGCTAGAGCGGAGAGCGGGGTTTGCTCTGCAGGTTTAACAATAATTGGGCACCCTGCGGCCAAGGCCGGTGAAATCTTGCGCGTGATCATGGCGCTTGGAAAATTCCAAGGGGTAATGGCCACACAAACTCCAATGGCCTGCTTTAAAACCAGTAAGCGCTTATCAGGCCATGTTGTACTCGGAATTGCACCAGTAACTCGTTTCGCTTCTTCTGCAAACCATTCGATAAAAGATGAACCATAATGAATTTCCGCGCGGGCTTCTGCCAATGGCTTACCTTGTTCATGGGTCATGATTAAGGCTAGATCTTCGGTATTCTCACTAATCAGATTGAACCACTTTCTAAGGATGGCCGCCCTATCTTTGCCGGTAATGCTTCTCCACTCTAAAAAAGATTTCTCGGAAGCGCGAATAGCTTCTTTAACATCATCCGCAGAAAGATTAGGTACTTTTGCAATCTCTTTGCCTGTGGCAGGATTGATCACTGAAAATTCAGAACCACTCTTGGCCTTTACCCACTGCCCTCCGATTAAGGCGGAATGTTTTAATAAGGTTTTATCTTTTAGAAGATCAGAAAGACCTTCGATTGACTCTACAGCTCCCATACCGTCTCCTTTAATAGTTGGTTTAAATTAGAACAGTCGCATATCGATTGACTAATAGGCAGAAACCCTTAATACTACATTCATATTTTTTATGTTGACCAATCATCAAATAATCCTAGCAAACTATCCAGAGCAAAAGGTTCAAGCGCATCACTTCCAGTTAATCAGCAGCCCGCTTGGCAAACCCATTGCAAATGAAGTTTTAATTCAAAATCAATGGCTTTCAGTTGATCCTTATATGAAGGGCCGGATCAATTCAGCAAAATCCTACGCCAAAAATGTTGCTATCGGTGACGTTATTACGGGCGAAGTGATTGGGAAAGTATTGGAGAGTAAGTCCAATCGGTTCAAAGAGGGTGATATGGTGATTGGGATGATGGGCTGGCAAACGCATGCACTAATGCTTGATGAAAAAATTAATCACCTACCCAGTGAAAATATTCCCGCAACATGCTTTCTAGGCGTAGCTGGTATGCCAGGAATTACAGCTTGGCTTGGAATAAATAAGATTTGCAAACCGCGCCCTGGAGAAACTTTTTTAGTCAGTGCGGCGACTGGTGCCGTGGGAAGTGTCGTAGGTCAAATAGCAAAAAGACTTGGCTGTCGCGTAATTGGTATTGCTGGTACCGCTAAAAAATGTGAATATGCCAAAATAACTCTAGGCTTTGATGAATGCATTTCCCATCAAGATGCCAATCTAGACGACACACTATCCAAAGTAGCCCCCAATGGCATTGACTGCCTTTTTGAAAACGTGGGAGGATCTTTATTTGATAGCGTAGTTCCTCATCTAAACCCATTTGCACGTATTGCTTTATGTGGTCTTGTCTCGGAGGATGATTTTTCCCAGATGCATCCAGTGCATTTAAGGGGATTTTTAAATAAACGACTCCATTTGCAAGGATTTATTGCGTTTGATTACTTAAACGAATGGGCGTCTATACAAACGGAGCTGATCTCTCTAATTTTGGATAAAAGTCTTCAATACACTGAAAGCGTTTCTCAGGGTATCGAGAGCGCACCTAAGGCATTTATTGGCATGCTTAACGGCCATAATTTAGGGAAGCAATTAGTCAAGCTTTTTTAGCCCGGCTCGATTCAAAATGCGGCTAGAAGCAACAAGTCTATTTAAAACACATAAGATGGTATATAAAAAAGGGTTATAAGCCCTTAATTTATATACGAAATTGGCGGAGCGGACGGGACTCGAACCCGCGACCCTCGGCGTGACAGGCCGATATTCTAACCAACTGAACTACCGCTCCAAGTACATCGCATGCTACTTGTGTCACTTCATACTGCTCACAACTAGCCAAAAATTTTGGCGTCCCCAGGGGGATTCGAACCCCCGTACTCACCGTGAAAGGGTGATGTCCTAGGCCTCTAGACGATGGGGACCTGGACTACTACTAAAACTAATGCTGCTATTTTAAATGCTTGGTGGAGATAAGCGGGATCGAACCGCTGACCTCTTGCATGCCATGCAAGCGCTCTCCCAGCTGAGCTATACCCCCGTAATCTCGCTAAAAATCTACAAGACACTCAAAACAATCCAAGATTTTATCCTATTTTTGTAGGAGGACGCAAATTCTGCCTTAGACGACCTTAGAGAGCCTTTCTACAGCTTCATCCTTGCCCAAAACAACTAGGACAGAATCAATAGCGGGCGTCTGCGTTGTCGCAAATAAAGCATAACGAACGGGCATTGCTAATGCTGGCATTTTGATCTGATGCTTGGCTAAAACTTCTTTAAAAGCTGCGCTATAGGCCGCTTTTGTATGCTCCGCAGATTTAACCGCTTCAATTAAATCTTTTAGTGCTGGAATGATTTCAGCTGGAATATTTGCAGCAATTTGTTCGGCATGATGTACCGGTGCTGGCAAATAAAACAGCTTTGCGCCCTCTGCAATTTCAATCAAGGTATTCGCGCGATCTTTGAGAAGTGCAACGACTTGCACAAAGTCTGGACCTCTTTCCGTATCAATGCCTATAGCATGAGCGAATGGCTTAGTCGCCTCAGCCAAAACAGCTGGGTCTGCGTTCTGAATATATTGATGGTTCAACCAAAGCAGTTTTTCAGGATTGTGCTGTGCAGGTGATCGACCAAGGCTATCCAAGTCAAACCAATTCACAAACTGCTCTTTCGTGAAAATCTCTGCATCGCCATGGGACCAACCAAGTCTTGCCAGGTAATTCAGAATTGCTTCAGGAAGGTACCCTGCTTTTTGGTAATCACGCACACTCATGGCGCCATTGCGCTTACTCATTTTTTCACCAGAGTCATTCAGGACTGTTGGTAAGTGGGCATAGACCGGCGGCATGCCGCCAAGCGCCTTCATGATGTTAATTTGGCGAGGCGTATTATTCACGTGATCATCACCACGAATCACATGAGTAATATTCATATCTAGGTCATCGACGACAACGCAGAAGTTATAGGTTGGTGTGCCGTCAGGACGGGCAATCACTAAATCATCGAGCTCATCGTTACTAATTTCAATCTTGCCTTTAACGGCATCTTCCCAAATGACGGATCCGCCAATGGGATTTTTAAAACGAATTACCGGCAAAACGCCTTCCG
>JBEBBK010000041.1:0-7838 GCA_041158405.1 Pseudomonadota bacterium | reverse complement strand
AAACAAAGGCCGTCAATGACGGCCTTTTTTAAGACATAAATTGATTTAAATCAATTAGATGGCGAATGAACTTCTGTTTTTTCCTTCAATCCATTTTGGGGCTTTACCTCGGCCTGTCCATGTCTCACCGGTTGCGGGATCGCGGTACTTTGGGGCCACCTTACCGCTAGGTCCGCGGCTAGTGCCGGCCTTACGGCTAAATAAATCGGATGCATTTAAGCCGTATTGCTCAATAATTACCTTCGCCTTGGCTATGCCATCGGCTTTTTCCCGCTGAACTGCTTCTTTAATTTGTTTGTCCAGCTGTTCCCGCTGGGCTAATAATTCCTGATAGGAGGGCATAGTCTAAATATCTCCGGCTTTAGTTAGTATTTAATAGGCCATAAATAATGGTTAATTGATTATATACACATTATTAAATAAAAGAGGGTATTTAATAATTCCCTTATCACCAACTGAACAATCAAAAATACTATTTATATAAGATTATTAATTACTAATTATAGAATTCAAAGAATAATCATTATAAATATTAATATTTATTTCAGATTGCGAGGATTGATTAACGGCGCATCATAAAACTACCTAAAGCCTTTGCAGTAACCACGCCCGCCTCATTAATAACCTCACCCTCACAATAGTTGATATTTTTACCTGCCTTGAGGAGCTTACCCTCAATAATCAGCTTGCCAGTGGATGGGCGCATAAAACTAACCGTCATATCGATCGTCACCATGCCTTTGGCATCCGGATGAACGCTCCGAGCGGCAGCGGCCATAGCAAAGTCAAGCAAGGTCATGCTAAGCCCCCCATGTCCCACCTGAAAGCTATTCAGATGCTCTGGTCGCAGGTCTAGGCAAATGCGGGACTTACCGTTCTCCGCGAAATCTGGAACCACGCCAATGAAGTCGAGGAAGGGAATAGTGAGCCCAAAATACGATGTGGGCTGGGTTTTGGAGAGGCTCATGGATGTGCTCGCTAAAAGGCGAATGAAGAAATTCGATGGTCGGGGCGAGAGGATTTGAACCTCCGACCACATGCACCCCATGCATGTACGCTACCAGGCTGCGCTACGCCCCGACTGAAACTAAAATTGTAGCAGTTGCCTATTTAGCAAACAGGCGATCTGGCTGGGCCATTGCCTTGAATTCGATGGCATTGCCCGATGGGTCTAAGAAGAACATGGTGCCCTGCTCACCGACCTCGCCCTTAAAGCGAATGTAGGGCTCAATTACAAACTGAACACCCGCCTTTTTGAGCTTATCGGCCATCGCCTCCCACTCCGGCATGGATAGCACGATTCCAAAATGCCTAACAGGGACTTTTTTTCCATCGACATCGGAATGGACATCATTGATTGCCTCGCCATGCGCTAAATGGGCAACGATTTGATGACCGAATAAATTGAAATCGATCCACTCATCGGAGCTGCGTCCTTCGGGGCAACCCAAAAGACCGCCATAGAAATGACGGGCAGACTCCAAATTGTCGACCGGGAAAGCCAAATGGAATGGATGCATTGCGTTCTTTCTAATTGGGTTATTTACTGGATAGCATGTGCAAGATGGACTCTAGCTCATCGCGCAGCTTGAGTTCACCTCGCACCTCATCAAGGCGATTGCGGGCGCCGCTAATGGTGAAGCCCTCTTCATAGAGAAGTGCTCGAATCCTGCGGATAAGAACAAGCTCATGGTGCTGATAATAGCGGCGATTACCACGGCGTTTTTGTGGGCGGAGCTGAGCAAACTCCTGTTCCCAATACCGCAGAACGTGGGAGCGAACACCGCAGAGCTCGGCTACTTCCCCAATTGTAAAGTAGCGCTTGGATGGTATTGGTGGCAGCTGGGAGACCAGCAGCGCCAACCCAGAATCAAGTTCTGTTTTCTCGAGCATGGGACTCGACCGCATCTTTGAGTTTTTGACTGGCGTGGAATGTAACCACGCGGCGCGCTGCAATCGGAATCATCTCGCCTGTTTTTGGATTACGTCCAGGTCGGGCTGACTTATTGCGCAACTGAAAGTTGCCAAAGCCAGAAATCTTCACCTCGGTACCGACTTCAAGTGACTCCCCGATGCGGTCAAAGAAAGCGTCGATCATGTCCTTGGCTTCCCGCTTATTCAAACCCACCTGATCAAATAAGGCTTCCGATAGTTCGTTTTTCGTAACAGTCTGATTGCTTTCATTCATGAGGGGCTCTTATTTATTTCAAATGGCTTAACTATTATGACAATGTCTGATTTCAGTGTAGCAATATTTTTCAGCGTAGCCGAGCATTGCAGCTCTTTTCCAGTGCACTAAGCAATGCTGCAATTGCAGCATCGATTTGCGCGTCCTGCAATGTTTCTGCTGGATTTTGTAATGTAATACGAAACGCGAGGCTTTTCTCATCCGCCGCCATGCTGCTGCTACTGCCATTGGTGGGCCGAAATGCATCAAAGACATCGATTTGACGTACTAAAGTCTGTCTTGCGGCCGCCATTGCATCGAGCAGGGTTTGCGCTGCAACCGACTCTTTGACAACAACCGCAAGATCGCGCTGCACCGCAGGAAATTTACTAATCTCCGTTGGCGCTGGCAAACCAATCTCAGCCAGCGCATCGCAGTCGCATTCAAACAAAACGGGTGCCTGCGGTAACTCATAAGCCTGTTGCAAACCTGGATGCAATTCGCCAATCCAGCCGACTGGAATGGTTTTATTCCCTGCTTTAAATGCAATTTGTGCAGATCGGCCTGGATGCAGGGCTGGGTGCGCAGCAGCTGCAGTAACAAATTGCAGGGGCGCAAATGCACTCTCCAGATCGCCCTTCACATCAAAAAAATCAACCGCCCTGCTTTTACTGGCCCACTGCTCGGGCAGCGCTGATCCATACGCTAGACCACCAACCCGGCGGGGCTGATCGTAACCCGCAACCATGCCCGGCGCATCGGCTTGCGCGCTATTGCGCATAAATACGCGGCCGATCTCAAATAGGCGAATGCGGCTGCTGCCGCGGTTGAGGTTTGCCCGAAGATTACCCAACAAACCACCCCATAGGGTGCTACGCATCACAGCATATTGATTGGCAATGGGATTGCGCACTTGAATTGTTTGGCTGTCATTGCCTTGGTGCATGGACAAACGCAACTCACTCTCGCGGTCAGTAAATCCAAAGTTGACCGCCTCTTGATACCCTGCCTGTGCCAAAGCGTGGCGCAAGCGGTGGACACTACGACGCGCCTCCGGCGGAGCGCTCATCTTCAATGCGGCTGTCGGCGGATGATCTGGAATGTTTTCAAAGCCATATAGACGGGCTACTTCTTCGATTAAATCTTCTTCGATCTCTATATCGAAACGGTAGCTTGGTGGGGTCACCACAAATGCAGCCTTCGCAGCATCAGCGCCATCATTGACGGTAAATGCAAAGCCGAGTCGCGTAAATACATCGCTCACAATCGCAGTTGTCAGCGGAATACCAATCACGTCGATTGCACGTTGCAGGCGCAAGCGAACCGGCTTACGTTCTGGTAATTGCGTAATCTGATCCTGAATGGGGCCAGCTTGACCGCCGCATACATCCAAAATAAGGGACGATAAATACTCAAGCTGCGTTACGGTGGCAGCGGGATCCACGCCGCGCTCGAAGCGATGGCCTGCATCCGTTGTGAAGTTGAATCGCCGCGCGCGACCTTGAATCGCAGCAGGCCACCAAAATGCAGCCTCAACATAAATATTGACCGTGTCATCACTGACCGCACTGGCATTGCCACCCATAATGCCAGCGAGACTCACTGGCCCTGTACTGTCAGCAACAACACCAACACCCTGAGCCAACTGATTTGATTCATCACCCTGCACAATCGGATTCAGCGTTTGATCGTTTAACAGTGCTATCTGTTCGCCCGGCTTTGCCCAGCGCACCTGTAAATCACCCTGCAATTGATCGAGATCGAATACATGGGTTGGTTGACCCATTTCCAACATCACGTAGTTGGATAGATCCACTAAAGGAGAAATGCTCCGCTGACCCACATGGCATAAACGTTGGATGATCCAATCGGGTGTTTTCGCTTTTGGATTAACGCCGCGAATCACGCGGCCTGCAAACCGCCCGCATAAATCCGGCGCATCGATCTGTACCTTTACAGTATCGGTAATCGTAGCAAGCGGCGCAGTCCATGTTGGCCCGCACAGTGGCGCACCTGTAATCGCAGCCACTTCACGCGCCAAGCCTAAAAGGGATAAGCAATCGGCTTTGTTGGGGGTTAGTTTAATTACGTAGATCTGGTCATCGAGTTCGAGGTATTCACGAATATCTTTACCAACTGGCGCATCGAGTGGCAACTCCAAGATCCCCTCATGGTCGTCACCCAAACCCAGTTCGCGGCCGGAGCACAGCATGCCTTGGCTTTCAACGCCGCGTAACTTGCCCACTTTAATTTGAAATGGCTTGCCACCCTCTTCTGCTGGCGGCAGCAATGCACCCACTAGGGCGCATGGAATCTTGATGCCCACACGCGCATTCGGAGCGCCGCACACAATTTGCAATTCAGTACCAGTGCCTGCATTGACTTTGCATACCCGCAAACGATCGGCATCCGGATGCTGCTCTGCCGACAGGATTTCAGCAACAACGACCTGTGAAAATGGGGGTGCAACCGAATATTGCTCTTCAACCTCTAGGCCGGCCATCGTCATCGCATGGCCAAGCGCTTTGCTGTCTAGTGCTGGGTTAACGTACTGACGGAGCCAGGATTCAGAAAATTGCATGGGCTAGATCAATTTCAGTATGGAAGGATTAAGCAGGGAACTGCGCCAAAAAGCGCAGGTCGTTTTCAAAGAAGAGGCGCAAGTCATCGATGCCGTAGCGCAGCATGGTCATGCGCTCCAGGCCAGATCCAAAAGCAAATCCGGTGTAACGCTCTGGATCAATGCCCATGTTGCGTAATACATTCGGATGCACTTGTCCTGCCCCTGAAATCTCGAGCCAACGTCCTGCTAATTTACCGCTCGCAAAGGCCATATCAATTTCGGCCGAAGGCTCGGTAAACGGGAAATAAGACGGACGAAATCGGACTTGCAAGGCATCGGTCTCAAAGAAGGTCCGCAAGAAATCGGTATACACGCCCTTGAGGTCGGCAAAGGATACTTTCTCATCAATCCACAGCCCTTCTACCTGATGGAACATCGGCGAATGGGTAGCATCGCTATCGACCCGGTAGGTTCTGCCCGGAGCAATGACTTTAATCGGCGGCATCACTACCGCGCCCGCATACTTTTTGACGTGCTCACTGGCGTAACGCACCTGAATCGGGCTGGTGTGGGTGCGCAGTAGTAAAGGCTTGCCGCTAGAATCGGCACCATCAATGTAAAACGTATCTTGCATCGATCGTGCGGGGTGATTTTCAGGGCTATTAAGCGCTGTGAAATTAAACCAATCGGTTTCGATCTCAGGACCATCGGCAACATCAAAGCCAATCGAATGAAAGATCGCCTCTACCCGCTCCCAGGTTCGCATGACCGGATGCAGACTGCCCGCCGATTGCGCGCGGCCTGGCAGGGATACATCGATGGATTCAGCAGCAAGGCGCGTTTGCAATACCGCATCCGCTAATGCGTGACGGCGCTCTTGCAGAGCCAGTTCGACTGCGGACTTAACTTGGTTGATTAATGCGCCAGCACTTTTGCGTTCTTCAGGCGACATTCCGCCGAGCGCTTTTAGACGCTCAGTGAGAACACCTGATTTACCGAGGTACCTGGCTTTCGCGTCCTCCAAGGCTGCTGCATCAGCGGCCTTGGCGAAATCGCGTTTGGCATCCTCGACTATGGGGTCGAGAGAAACCATTTCAGCTTGTTATTAAGCTGTGGCGTTAACGACGGATTTGATCCGCGTCACCAAAGCGGCAAACGCCTCTTTGTCCATGATTGCCATATCGGAAAGCACTTTGCGATCGAGTTCGATCTCCGCTTTCTTCATGCCGTTCATGAATACGCTATAGCTTAGGTCATGCTCGCGCACTGCGGCGTTAATACGCGCAATCCACAAAGCACGGAATACCCGCTTTTTGTTACGGCGATCGCGATAGGCGTATTGGCCTGCGCGCATGACCGCTTCTTTAGCGACACGAAATACGTTTTTACGACGTCCACGATAGCCAGTTGCGGCATCGGTAACTTTCTTATGACGGGCTCTTGCTGTAACCCCACGTTTGACTCTTGGCATTGAATTCTCCTAAATTAGTCTGAGGTTAAGCGTACGGAAGCATCGAGCGAATCGACTTGACGTCGGCTTTCGCTACTTCGGTGGAGCCACGCAAGTGACGCTTGTTCTTGGTTGTTTTCTTCGTGAGGATGTGGCGTTTAAATGCCTGACCTCGCTTGATGGTGCCGCCTGCGCGGACCGTGAAGCGCTTTTTGGCGCTACTCTTACTCTTCATTTTGGGCATGAAGTTCCCCTTCTTTCATTCGCACTACGTAGGTGATAACCGACGGTTATTCTTCCTGTACCTAGCAGTACTTCAAACTGCCAGCACCTTGCGGCGCCTCCCTGCAAAAAACTAAATCTAAACTAATCAGGCCTTGGCTTTACGGATCGGTGCTAGCACCATCACCATCTGCCGACCTTCCATCTTCGGAAACTGCTCAACTTGACCATGCTCTTGCAAATCCAACTTCAAGCGTTCCAACATCCGTACTCCGATTTCTTGGTGGGCCATTTCACGACCCCGAAACCGTAGCGTAATCTTTGTCTTGTCGCCATCTTCTAAAAAGCGGATCAGATTGCGTAGTTTGACACCATAGTCACCATCATCGGTACCCGGGCGAAATTTCACTTCTTTCACCTGAATCACCTTTTGCTTCAGCTTGGCTTCATGCTGACGCTTGGCTTCTTGGTACTTGAACTTACCAAAGTCCATCAATCGGACTACAGGTGGCTCGGCTGTCGGAGCAATCTCAACCAAATCGGTTTCTTTCTCTTCTGCCAAAGCCAAGGCTTCGTTCAACTTAACTACACCGAGGGCTTCCCCATCGATTCCAACCAAACGCACTTCAGGAGCAGTTATTTCCCGATTAATGCGTTGCAATTTTTCAGTAGCGATCTTCTAATTCCTTCATCAAAAACAATAAAAACCGTCATCCCCCGAGCTTAATTCAGCTCCGGTCCGACCTTCTGGGATATATCCTGCTGGAGTCGGGCAACGAATGCGTCTAAAGGCATTACGCCTAGATCCACTCCGCCACGGGCACGAACGGCTACCGTATTACTTTCACGCTCTTTATCGCCAACAACAAGCAGATAAGGGAGCTTTTGCAATGCGTGCTCGCGTATTTTATACGTAATTTTCTCATTTCGCAAATCCGCATCCACTCTAAACCCTTGTTTTTTCAGCAATTGCTGGACTTGCTGGGCATAAGCGGCTGAATTTTCTGAGATATTGAGGACCACCGCCTGGGTTGGGGCAAGCCAGACAGGCATGTTTCCAGCGTGATTTTCGATCAAAATCCCAATAAAACGCTCAAGAGACCCCACAATTGCCCGATGCAACATCACCGGCACCTTGCGGGCGTTGTCTTCTGCCACGTATTCCGCACCCAAGCGAGCCGGCATGGAGAAGTCCACCTGCATGGTGCCGCATTGCCAAGAGCGGCCAATCGAGTCTTTTAAGTGGTATTCAATCTTAGGACCATAAAAAGCGCCCTCGCCTGGCAACTCTTCCCAAGTTTGACCGGATGCCCTCAGTGCGCCGCGCAAGGCTTCCTCGGCTTTATCCCAAATGGCATCATCGCCTACCCGCTTAGCGGGCCTTAAAGCTAACTTGACGTCCACCTCAGAGAAACCAAAATCGGCATAGACCGCCC
>JBEBBK010000040.1:0-7948 GCA_041158405.1 Pseudomonadota bacterium | reverse complement strand
TTTTCATTCACTTCAATATCAAAGACATCAATGCCGGCAAACTTCTTAAATAAGACTGCTTTGCCTTCCATCACTGGCTTGCTCGCCAGCGGGCCAATATTGCCAAGGCCAAGTACGGCAGTGCCGTTGGTAATCACGCCCACTAAATTACCGCGCGCGGTGTAGCGAAAGGCATTGGTCGGGTCTTTGACGATTTCTTCGCAGGCAGCAGCAACCCCGGGGGTGTAAGCCAAGGCGAGATCGCGTTGATTGGTCAGTTGCTTGGTTGCTGCAATTTCAATCTTTCCAGGGACTGGAAACTCGTGATAATGCAGGGCTGCAGCCCGTAAGTCTTTGATTTGTTGTTCTTTGCTATTGTCCGCTTGGCTCATCGATAGGCTCACTGGTATGGCGATTTGAAGATTGTCATTCTAGTCCTCTCCCGTACAAAACGGCTAACGAACATAAAATGGGGAAATGGAAGCAAAACTAGGGGAATTTGATCTGATCTGGCGATATTTCAAAGCCGGCTCAGAATCCATGGCCCAAACCCAAAAAAACCAGGTTCTCCTCGGGATCGGGGATGACTGCGCCCTGCTTCAGCCAGACCCGGCACAAAGCCTAGCAGTTACCAGCGACATGCTAGTGGAAGGGCGGCATTTTTTTGCCAACGCCAATCCCGAATGGCTTGGCCATAAAGCCTTGGCGGTTAATCTCTCTGACCTTGCGGCGATGGGTGCAAAACCAGTTGGTTTTACCTTAGCACTGGCTCTTCCCCATGCCGATGCAAGCTGGATCGCACAATTTAGCCAAGGTTTGTTTCGCTTGGCACAGCAGTGGCAATGCCCTTTGATCGGCGGCGATACAACCCAAGGGCCTCTCACCATTTGCATCACCGCTTTAGGCCATGTACCTCCGGGCGCTGCCATCAAACGCTCCGGCGCCAAGGTCAGTGACGACATTTGGGTATCAGGCAGTCTGGGCGATGCAAGGCTTGCTTTAGGGGCATTGCGCAACGAATGGCTACTTGATCACAGCAGCTTAGAAGCGGTACTGCCCCGCATGCATGAGCCCGAACCACGGATTACGCTGGGCATGCAACTGCGCGGCATTGCGAGTAGCGCCCTGGACATATCGGATGGACTCTTAGGCGACCTCGGTCATATTCTTAAAGCATCGCAAGTTAATGCAGAAGTGCTGATTGATCAACTACCAGTCTCACGCACGCTTGCCGAACAAAAAGTAGGCTTGCGCCGGCAATGCGCAGCGAGTGGTGGTGATGATTACGAACTGTGTTTCACTGCCCCAAAAAATAAAAGAGCAGAGCTTGAATCACTGAGCACTGCCCTACTGCCGCTTACGCGCATTGGCAGCATTACCTCTGCTAGTAATGGAACCGAACCCACACTCCTTCTACGCGATGCCAATGGCAATCTATTGAACGGAGATGACAGCAAGCTGCTGACCCAATCCTTTGATCACTTTAAGAGTAACTAAGTGGTGATCAACGCCAACCAACCCAAGCCAACCTTGCGCTGGATGTTTCAGACTGCGGGGCGCACTCTAGCGCTTGGATTTGGAAGTGGCCTCAGTCCCTATGCTCCCGGCACAGTCGGAACACTTTGGGCATGGGCACTCTTTTTAATTGGGCAATTCTTTTTTACTACCGAGAATTGGGTTTGGATTATCGGCGGCGGACTAATCACCGCGTGTTGGATTTGCGGGCAAGTAAGCGAGGAATTAGGTGTGGCTGATTTTGGTGGCATTGTGATCGACGAGATCTTGGCTTTTTGGCTGGTCTTGCTTTTGATTCTGCCGGCGCCAATCTGGATGCAAGTCTTGGCATTTGCTCTCTTTCGTTTCTTTGATGCAGTCAAACCGGGCCCAATTGGCATGATTGATCGCTACTTTAAAGACTGCGCCTGGCTCAGTCCTGGCGCGCCCACCACCATACCCAAAATACTGTGGCGTGGTTTCGGGATTATGGTTGATGACCTCGCAGCAGCTTTTGCAACTTTGCTCATTCTTGCTTTACTAAGCACAACCCAGCTGTTACCTTCGTATTAATTTCAGAGCGATCCATCCACAAGGCATTGCGTGCAAAACTCTTCCCCATCAACAGCAGCTGAGCTCCATGAATTAACCAGTGCAGTTGCTACTGCATTCAGTCATCGTGGCTGGACCCTCGCGGTAGCCGAGTCCTGCACTGGCGGATTGCTCGCAGCGAGCCTAACGGATTTAGCGGGATCGAGTCAGTGGTTTGAGCGAGGATATGTGACTTACAGTAATGCCGCAAAAGCAGCATGCTTACAAGTGTCGCCAAATCTGATTGAGGCTGAAGGCGCGGTCAGCGAAGCAGTAGCCAGTGCCATGGCCTTGGGAGCACAGCTAAGTAGTGGTGTGACTGCAGCCATTTCGATTACAGGTATTGCGGGCCCTGGTGGTGGTACACCAGACAAGCCCGTTGGAACCGTATGCTTTGGCTGGGCGTTAGAGCGCGTCGATGCAAGCAATCGCATTACTACGACTACCGCACACTTCTTGGGCGACCGTCAATCCGTTCGGCAGCAAGCTGTACTATTTGCATTGCGCGGCCTACTGCAATCGATTGCTTGAATCGACGTGATTAACCCAACCAGCCTTTGTGGCGGAAATAGCTCAGCGGAATAATCGCTGAAATGACCATCGATAGAATGGCTACCGGATAACCCCAAGTCTCAGTGAGTTCGGGCATGTGCTGAAAGTTCATACCCCAAATACTGGCGAGCAAGGTTGGTGGCATTAACGCCACCGATACCACCGAGAAGATCTTAATGATCTTACTTTGGTTCAAATTAATAAAACCGACCGTTGCATCCATCAAGAAGTTAATCTTATCGAATAAAAATGCCGTGTGATTCTCAAGGGAATCAATGTCACGCAAAATTTGCCGCGCTTCTTCTTGCTGCTCGTCCGACAGTAATTTGCTGCGCATCAAAAAAGATAGAGCGCGGCGGGTATCCATCACATTGCGACGAATGCGGCCATTGGTATCTTCTTCTTTGGCAATCGTCTCGAGCACCTCGGCTGCATCTTTGTCGCTGATGTCATCGGAGAGTACGCGCTTACCAGCATGCTCTAGATTCTCATAGACTTCCTCGAGCGCATCGGCCGAATACTCTGCATCAGTGGAATAGAGGTCAAGCAGGACGTCTTTGGCATTGCTAACCGAACCAGGGCGCAAACGGGCACGCAAACGGACCAAGCGGAATACCGGCAAATCTTCATCGTGAATCGAAAACAGCACTTGCTTGGTCATCACAAAAGCAACGCGAACGTTGCGCGATATCTCTTCTTCGTCTAGCAAAAAATCGGTCCGAATGTGCATATGGCCATCGTCCGCCTCAAAGTAGCGCGCAGACGCTTCCAAATCGCCCAAATCATCCAATTCAGGCAAAAGTACGCCAAAAGCCTCTTTAATCCAGATTAATTCTTCTTCTTCGGGGTCAATCACGTCAATCCAGATTGGATTAACGTGCTGCAGGAGCTCATTGCGATCTTCCACTTGCTCTTGGGAGAGGCGGCCATTTTGCAGGACGAACAAGTTAATCATGGTGAACTCCTAGGGAATGCGCTAGTTTATCCTATAGAGAATGACAGCTTAGCGAAAATAAACTCGAAACCAATGAACTCAAGCCAAAAATCCTTTACCCAGCAACTCCAGTCTGCATGGGCTTCTCAAGGCAGCATGTTGTGCGTTGGCTTTGACCCCGACCCCAAACGCATGCCGGTTTCCATGGGCGGCAAACCCGTGGGTATTTTTGAGTTCTGCCGCGATATTGCCGATGCCACCGCCGATGTGGTCTGCGCTTTTAAACCCCAGTTTGCCTACTTTGCCTCCCAAGCAGCCGAAGACCAACTGGAAAAACTCATCCACCACCTCAAAGACCGCTATCCGCACATTCCGGTGATTCTCGATGCCAAGCGGGGCGATATTGGCAGTACGGCCGAGCACTACGCCCTCGAAGCCTTTGAGCGCTATGGCGCCGATGCCGTTACCGTGAACCCCTACATGGGACGTGATTCGATCGAACCCTACCTGAAACACAAAGGCAAAGGCGTGATAATTCTGTGCCGTACCTCCAATCCGGGAGGCTCTGATTTGCAGTTTTTAAATGTTGCAAGTGACGGTCAACCGCTGTATTTGCATGTCGCTACGCTCGCCGCCAAGGAGTGGAATAGCGCGGGTCAAATTAGCCTCGTCGTCGGCGCCACCTTCTCCGATGAAATCGCCAAAGTGCGCGCCATCGTGGGTGAGATGCCTCTTTTGATTCCGGGGATTGGTGCGCAAGGCGGCGATCTCAAGGCCACCGTCAAGGCTGGTCATGTTCTAGGCAAGCCAGGTACTGGAATGATGATTAATTCATCGCGAGCCATTTTGTACGCAAGTAGTGGGCCTGATTTTGTAGAAGCAGCGCGCGTTGTTGCTATCGAAACGCGTGATGCACTGCGCGCCGCTAGCCCCCAATAAAACCGCTTACTTGGTTTGCTTTGCTGCCTTTGGCAGCGCAATGCGATCCATATTGGCGAGGATAAATTCTTGGCGGGCGCCATAATCAATTCGGCCCCTGCGGCAATACTGTGCCTTATCAAAACACTTGGGCGCGGGCAAAGCTGAAGCCAAACTCGCTGCTTGTTCACGACTGAGCCCTTGGGGCGTGCTTACAAAATAATGTTTTGCCGCAGCGCCCACACCAAAAATCCCTTCACCCCACTCAACTGAGTTTAGGTAAATCTCAAATAGGCGCTCTTTGCTCAGGATTAACTCCAATAGGCCAGTGATCACCAGCTCTTGCGCCTTGCGCACATAATGCTGCTCAGACGACAAGAAGAGATTTTTACCCAGTTGCTGCGTGATGGTGGAGCCGCCCCGCAGTACCGGGGCTTTTTTATTCTTGGCCTGTTTTTGGTTTTTCTCCCAAGCTTTTTGCATATCGCTCACGCGCACACCCGGGTGCTGAAAAAAGATATCGTCTTCACTCACCAAAACGGCCCGCTTCAGGTCCGATGAAATCCCTTCGTATGCTACCCAACGCGACTCGATGGGGCAAGACCAATGCCAGGTACATAAGCGCCAGCGCTCGGCTCGCTGAAAAGCCGTTGTACTTGGATCAACAAAGGCCCACGCCATAATTTGTAAGGCAAAATAAATCTGCATGGCAAGGATGCCAAACAGCAGACATTTAATCGGATAGGCGATCCAGCGCATGCGTGGTGGTTTTTGAACTACGGCGCTTTAGCAGCAAGTTCTTGGCGCAGTTCATCTAAAACCGCTCGCGCATCCAATTGCGTAGTGAGGCTTGATCCACGCCAGAGTAAAAACGCATCGGCCGCTTGCTCGACTAACATACCCAGTCCATCGCTCACGCGGCAACCCTGATTGATGGCTTGCTGCATAAAGTGCGTAACTTTTCCGTAGACCATGTCATAGGCAAATGCCGTGGGCTTAAAAATCCGTTTTGCAATGGCATCACTGATAGGCGAGTCATTGCTGAGGCCAGCCGCAGTGGCATTCATAATGAGGTCAATTGCGGCATGATCGGGCAAAACCCCTAATGCATCGACTGGGCATACCGTAAGTAGCACGCCATGGGTATCCGCCAGCTCTTGGAATACCGTTTGTAATTCCCGCGCTTTATCGATCGATCGATTGGCGATCACGATGGATTGCGGCTTTTGCTCCAGCAATGGGCCCAGCACTCCGCGCGCTGCGCCGCCTGCGCCCAAGATACAAATAGATGCTTTTGTGAGTCTAATGCCTTGAGCCTGCAAGTCACGTACGAGGCCAGCACCATCGGTATTGTCGCCATAAAGAAGCCCTTCGTGTTGCCAAAGGGTATTCACTGCACCCGCAAGTTCTGCACGCGGCGTCAGGACATCAGCCAAGGCTTGTGCATCGAGCTTAAACGGTACGGTGACGTTCATGCCTTTGCCGCCCGCAGCAAAAAAAGCCCTTGCTGTCTTAGCAAACGCACCCAACTCCGGCATGACCGTACCGTAATGCATGGCTTGCGCTGTTTGATCGGCAAAAAGCCGATGAATGGCGGGCGACTTGCTATGGGCAATGGGGTTACCCGCAACCACATACACATCCATTCCTGAAAAATCAGCGGGATTCGTTTGCAGTTCAGATGGCTTACTCATCTGCGGCTCAATGAAATGAAATTAGACAGCATGGTGTGAGTGTATCGAATAAAGCGGCATGCGTACCGACCTATGGACGCAATTCCAAACGATTGCCCTCAGAACGGTTTATCGCCCCATCGCGCGTGAACTCAAAGGTGGATACCCAATCGAGCACATCGATTTGCTTACGCATCTCGGGTGGAAAAGGACCATAAGGGGCAGCGGCCCGCACAATCGCGACGGCTTGTCGATCCAAATCGGCGATGCCAGAGGAGCGGCGCACCTCAACGCCCTCCTTACCGCTCGTACTGTTAGCGATTTTTCCTTGGGCATCGACACTCACGACCAGCACTACACTGCCATAGAGCGGCCTACCGTTGACCCGCGGGAAAAAAGTACTCCCGTATGCCTCAATCTTTTGCCGCATCGCATCGTAATAGCTAGCAAAGACCACTGCTTTCGTACTGCTTGCTGTCAACACCGCCCTGCGCGGCTCTTTACCATTGGCCTGAATACGTTTAGCTAGCTCTGCCTCTAGGGCATTCAGTTGCGAGACGACCCGTTGCTCTTCGCCGCTACGTCTACCTGCAGCCGCATCTTTCTCAGCCTGTATGCGCGAGAGCATCTGCTTTTGATTCTTTTCTAAGACCTCGATCTGGGCTTCGGCACTTAAGCGCGCCCGGTGTATCGCACTGGCGTCTTGATCTAAAGTAACTCCACCGCCTTGCAAATCGGCCTGCGCAAGTTTGACTGCTTTTTTGGGTGGCGTTTGACTGCTGGAGTTCACCAGCACCACACTCAATGGTGTATTGAGTCTGCGTTGCTGGATCTCTCCATAACTCCAACGGAGGGACAAGAAAATTGCATGCAAGGCCAGCGATAGCATCAGGGCAAACCAAAATGGATGGTGACGCCACCACCAATGCAAACGATCGTTCAGGCGCATTTGCATGTAGCCAATCTCACGAAATCGGCGTATCGCCTACAGGGGCTGGATCTACCGCTGGCAGCCCGGTTTCAGGCGCATCCACTTCTGACGAATCCATTTCTGAAGCGGCGGACTCTGCTTTCTCAATCTGATTTACACGTACGCTGGCGCTGAGTTGCAGTAGATCGGTTTCTAAAATAGCAATCTCGGCACGGGTCATACGGGGATGTGATGCCAGTTCGGGTATCGGCAAATGCAAGGGAACATCCTCTAGACGACTCATTCCCTCTTTGAGGTGGCGCGCAAAGACGGTGCGTGGTAGCGGCTCCTGCGCTAACCACCGCAAACACCAGTATTTCTCCAAGCGATCTTGATACTCAGCATAGGACTGATAGCAGGTTTCAAAATCAGCAGCAATCCCCATAAGACTGGCATCGCGTGGCTGAAACGGCGCTACCATTTTTGCCGTGACACCATGCCTAGCCAAGGCTATCAATTGCCACTGATTCACTAAATCCGAATAGCGCCGCAACGGGGAAGTGCACCAGGCGTAATACTCCAAACCCAGGCCTTCGTGCGGTGCTGGTGTAGTTTGCATGCGCGTGCGTTGTGGGCCCCAACCTTTCTGAGTTCGAAACAGGGCCGGTAAACCCTGATCCGCTAACCACTGGCCCCACGTGCTGTTGCAATAAATCATCCACTCCGCAACGATGGTATCTAATACCGAACCCCGTGATCGCGCCTCAATCTCAACCCGCTCTACGCCATTGGTTTGACTAATCTGAAACTGAAAATCACGTTGCAGTGCATTAGGATCGACCACGCCAAGCTGCTCCACCCGCAAGCCATTTTTTGCCCGCTGCTCCTGACGTTTCG
>JBEBBK010000039.1:0-7992 GCA_041158405.1 Pseudomonadota bacterium | reverse complement strand
TCGACGCAATCTCTTTTTAGAAACAGCCGTGCGTTTAGGTACCCCACTACGCAATGTTGAAAAGGATTTTTGGGTTTGTTTTGTTTTAGATTTACTTTTCAATGGCAGAGCAGTTGATGAGCCACGTCTTTTATTTAAAGGTGGCACATCTTTATCCAAAGCGTACGACTTAATTTCACGTTTTTCTGAAGACATCGATATCACGGTCTACCGCGAAGACATTGGCCACTCCGTTGATTTAGCGGTACTGCAAAGCTGGGGTAAAAATAAGCGGGCTGACTATTTGAAAGAGATCAAGATGGCTTGCTCTGCTTATATTTTGGGGGACTTAAAAGACCGCCTTACGATGCAAATTCAGAATGCGCTCAGTGCGGCCGATATTACTATGCCAGCCCTAAGGGTAGTAGTTGATTCCAGCGATCCCGATCAGCAGACTTTGCTCGTTGAATACCCTTCGCTTGAGGCTTCCGGGAAAGACGATTACATTGAATCGAAGATCAAGATTGAATCTGGCGCTAAGTCTGCCCTAGATCCCACAAAGCTGATTACGATTACGCCGTATATCGGTCAAGAATTTATTGGTGGCGACTTGAGTGTAGCTAATGTGACCTGCATAGCCCCCGAGCGTACCTTTTGGGATAAGGCTGTTATTGCACATGGCTTACGTGCTTGGTTTGACAAAAGAGGCGCCCTGAAAAACAACGGTAATCGAGTCTCGCGCCACTATTACGATCTTCATATGCTTTTAAATAATTCAGTTGGTCAAAATGCAATTCAGAATATTGCACTTGGTAAAGAATGTGCCATGCATGCCTCCATCTTCTTTTTTGACAAAGACTGCCAACAGAATTTAGCTGCAGAAGGTCATTTTTCAATCTACCCTAGCGATGCAATGATTCCTGCGCTTCGCAGAGACTACGATCAAATGTCTGCCATGATTTTCGGTGATACCCCTAGTTTTGATGCCATTCTGAGTAGCATTCACGCTGCCTCAAAACAATTATGAGAGCGGACATCACAAGAAAACCACTAGGTTTTCAGGAGCTTGCGTCTCCTGCTTATAGGTGTATATTTTTTTGTGGTGCCAATCTAAAGAAAAGATAGGAGTGCTGCCTCACTCTTTAGCCACCAAAACCCCAGGATTTTTGGAGAAACCATCTATCACTTCGTTACTCCAAGGTGCTTTTGAACGATTTGAAGCGTTACTTAAAGTAACGCCTGTCAGGCGACGTGGCCAATAATACATGTTAGCTTTTAGCGGAACATACGGCCCTGTCAATACAAACCGCAATGTAACCAATACTGCGCGGCTGGAATTTTAGAAAATTTAATTGGTTCTACTGCCCTCACGATTAGAAATCTTTATATTTAATGCTTCTGTAAAGGCATTATGGTTTACGGGATGCATTGAGCCAATCCTTGGGGCACTGGCCCACACGCTTGCTAAAGATTCGCGTGAGTGTCGCGGGACTAGCGTAGCCGACTTCCCTGGCTATTGCCTTTAAAGGCATACCGCTAATCATTTTGGTTTGGGCCAAAGAAATACGCCAATCGGTCAAGTATTCCATCGGAGTGGTTTGGGTTGCCTCTTTAAAATGGTTTGCAAAACTCGCCCTAGACATTCCGGCCTCCTCTGCCAGGCCCTCGAGTGACCACGGTTTTGCAGGATGGGTGTGCATTGCGTTCAGAGCTTTTAGCAGTCGCTCGTCAGCCAGAGCCCGAGTAATGCCCAGTGGAATTCGATTGGTGCGGATCAGAAAGCGAAATACCAGCAATACAAAATACTGCAGCAATTGATTCACCCCAAATGACTTACCGCATTGATTTGAAAATGCCTCACGCATGAGCAGCGTATGGATCACTTCAATTTCTGGGGCTTCTGCAACCGAGATCAAGATGACGCTGGGATTAATCGACGTAAGGGGGTTATTAAATCGTTGCCCAAATTCAAATTCGGCACACACTAATTCTGCTTTGGGTCTTGGGGTGAGTCTATGGGCGCTGCCCTTGGGCGAAAAAATGACGCCGGGGCCAGATAAGATGCCGAGACTTTCCTCGCCAGTGAAGACTTCCACCTCCCCTGATTTAATCCAGTGGATATGGCCTTTACGTGCATCCACTTGCAAATCAATATGCTCACAGACGACGTCAGAAAAGAAGACACGTACGCTTGGCGGAAAACGCTCTAGTAAGGGAGTAAGGCGATCAATGGGGTGCATTTATACGATTGGCAACGTAATTAAGACTTAATCTATCTAAAAGTCTATTAGGATAGGCAAACTAAGTCAATCAAAGGATTCCGCCATGCTCATACCTCGTCAGACCGTTCCCGAGTTAAAACTGCCCACACTCGATCATGGCACGTTCGATCTGAAAAGCGATGCACCCCAGAATTTCACTTTGATTGTCTTTTTTAGAGGCTTGCACTGCCCGCTGTGCATTAAGTATTTAAAAGAACTGGGGCAGTTATTACCCGAATTAACGCAACGCGGCGTCTCGGTCATAGCAATTTCATCAGATGATGAAGCGCGCGCCAAAGAAATGGCAGCTAAAGTTGCCATGCCCGATTTACGCTTTGGCTACAACCTGCCCCTATCAGTGGCAAGGCAATGGGGTCTATACCTGTCGGCAGGAATCGGAAAAACATCGATTGGAGTTGAAGAGCCTGCCTTGTTTCCGGAGCCGGGTGTATTTCTAGTGAGACCAGATCAGACTCTCTATTACGGCGCAGTTCAGACCATGCCATTTGCCAGACCCTCGTTTACGGATCTATTGTTAGCAATCGACTTTGCAATTGGTAAAAACTACCCTGCCCGCGGTGAATTTACTGGCGCAATTTAAACCGCATTTGCAGAAGGAGATCCATGCCCTTAGTTCGAATTGATATTGGCTCGCATGCACGAGCCGGCCTTGCCAAGGACATTGGCGAGCTGGTTTACCGCGCAATGCTCGAAGAAATTAATGTTCCCGAGGATGATCGTTTTCAGATTCTGGCAAGCCATGAATCCAATCAATTGATTTATCCCAAAAGCTATCTAGGTGTCGAATACTCTGCTGGCATCGTGTTTATTCAAATTACCCTCAATCAAGGTCGCAGCACCGATCTTAAAAAGCGGTTTTACAAACGCATTGCCGATGATTGCGCTAATCAACTTGGACTGCGCCAGCAAGATATTTTTATCAACCTAATTGAGGTCAATAAAGAAAATTGGTCTTTCGGCAACGGCGAAATGCAGTACGGTCCCACTTTATAAATAAGGAAATCAAATGAACTCATTCATTAAAAAACTGTTAGCCATTGGATTGGTCAGTGCTTTTCAAATTGGTGCTAGCGCATCGGCTGCAGAGCAAGATAAAGTGGTCTATCACATCGACAATGCATCGACTCAAGCAACCAAAGGGCTCAGGAACATCCGAAATCACCTGGATACCGTTCCCAACACCAAGATCATTGTGGTAACGCATGCAGAAGGGGTTGATTTTCTGATGGATGGCGCCAAAGATCCCAAGAACCCCAATGTTGACTACGGATCATTGGTTTCCGCATTAAAGTCACGCGGCGCTCGCTTCGAGGTATGTGAGATTACCCTTAAGAATCGCAACCTCAAGCGAGAACAATTTAGTTTGGATACTGATTTCACTCCATCTGGGGTCGCGCGAGTAACGCAACTGCAGAACAAAGAAAAATACGCTTACATCAAGCCATGAAATTAGCGCATAAGGCAATCCTAGGTGCTTGCCTACTTTGGCTTGTGCCTACTGCGCATGCGCAATTTCTGGATGCATTACGGGGTCATGCGCAGGACCTCAAGGCACGCTTTGAGAGCAATCAAACAATACAGGGCATCACTCTCAAACGCGGGGAAATTGATACCAAGGCAAAGGGGCAGGATTTTCTTCACAGCTCCTCTGGCCAGTGGTCCGTGATTCAGGTAGGCAACCAGTTATTCCTGCAATCGGGTGAAGATTTTAGATCCAGTCCGGGGCCCGACTACCATGTTTACATCAGTAATAAACCAGCAATTAAAGACAATGATGAGTTTAGTGCTGCCCAAATAGAAGTAAGTCGCCTTAAAAAACCCAATGGCGCTGCTTTCTATCTTTTGAAAACAGAAAATATGGAAGAGGTAAACAGCGTTCTGATTTGGTGCAAACAGTTTAAGGAATACATCGGCTCGGCGGATTTAACTTCGATAAAGTAATTTAGTAAGGGTGTGTCAACTACCCACACCCTTATGGGTGCCGCTACAGTTTAATTAAAGTGATTTAAAGTGCGATTCGCATTTCCCCAGAAATACATTACTTTGTTTTTCGGAGGCAGTCTGGATCTCGCTAACAATAGAGGGATAAGTTCGCCTGATAATCAACTCGGTCTTAAGGCCCGGTTGCAATTGGCTGCAGTAAATTGCATCTTTATTCCAGTGGCAGACAAAATTATCGAGTTGCTGATTCTTAAATTTATAGGTTCTGCGCTCCTCGCGATCAGCCTGAACAAAATCGGTGCCTAGCTGCACACGATTGCCAATACACTGCGTGCTAAATGTATCTGGATCTTGTGAGCAGGCAGATATAAGCATAGTCAAGCCGACTAATAAGTAGTTTTGTAACTTCATGTCACTTCTCAACAAACGCCCGCTCAAAGACGTAATCCCCGAGCTGCCCAAGGCTGGGAGACACCACAAAGCCTCTGGCATCTAACATGGCGCAGGTTTCTTTAAGCATGGCGGGGCTGCCGCAAATCATGCCGCGATCCGTTTTGGGGTCTAAAGGCGGTAATCCAATGTCTTTGAAGAGTTGACCCGACTCAATTGCCGTGGTCAGACGTCCCGTTTGCTTAAATGCCTCCCGGGTCACCGTGGGGTAATAAATCAACTGCTTCTGTACGAGCTCACCAATGTATTCATCTTGGGTCAATTCGTTTTTGATGTATTCACCATAGGCGAGCTCGCTAACGAGGCGTACCCCATGGATGAGGATCACCTTCTCAAAGCGCTCATAGGTATCGGGATCCCGAATAATGCTCATAAAGGGAGCTAAGCCAGTACCGGTACTAAAGAGGTAGAGGTGTTTGCCGGGATTGAGGTCATCAATCACCAGGGTGCCGACTGACTTTTCGCTGACCAAAATGGGGTCGCCCACTTTGATGTGCTGCAAACGCGAGGTTAAGGGGCCATCGGGCACCTTAATGCTTAAAAACTCGAGGTGCTCAGCATAGTTGGGGCTAGCCACGCTATAGGCTCTAGCCAACGGCCTACCATCGACTTCTAGGCCAATCATTAAGAAGTGGCCATTACGAAAGCGCAGGCCTTGATGGCGGGTAGTCGTGAAGCTAAACAGGGTATCGTTCCAGTGGTGAATCGAGAGAACGGTTTCGGTGTTGTAGGTAGCCATGAGTTAACGTAAAATTCTGTGATGAATGGAATTATTTTCTTTGGGCATGGCGCCCGCGATATGCGCTGGCGCGAACCGTTTGATCGACTTTGCGCAATGTGGCGCGATCAACATACTGAAGTACGAGTCGAGCCTGCCTTTTTAGAATTAATGGAGCCATCTCTAGAAGCCGCCGTGCTTTCCTTGGCTAACCAAGGCGTCCATGCAATTAAAATTATTCCTGTATTTTTTGGTCAAGGCGGTCACTTGCGCAATGATTTTCCTGTACTGCTCCAGGCATGCCAAGAGCGCTTCCCCAGTATCCATTTAAGCGCAACGCAAGCTGTGGGCGAAGATATCGCGGTCTTGCAGGCCATCATTGATTTCGGCGCCCGCGCGTAAAGCAAGAGCGTCTCCAATCATGATCAATGCGGGCGAGCTGAGATCAAACCAATTTGATGCATCACCATTAGCAAGATCTTCTAGTGTGCAATACGCATGCCGCTCTCTACTTGTACTAACCGCCTCTAAAATATGAACTGGTGTTGCGTTCCTTTTAGAGTTAGACGCAATTAACTGTTGAGCAATTTGAGCTGCATCCTTGCGACCCATGTAATACACCAACGTATCTGCGGCTGGATTTTGAATCGGAGCATTGGTCTTTAGATCATTTGCCTGTGCAAGTGTAATAAAGGCAACGCTTCGAGAAACACCTCGCAAACTTAAAGACTGCTGAATAGTAGCTGCTCCAGCCAATGCTGCGGTAATGCCTGGTACAACCTGAACTGCAACGCCCGCCTGCGTGAGAGCGCTAATTTCCTCATCAGCGCGTCCAAATAGCATAGGGTCGCCGCCCTTTAAACGCACCACTACCCGATACTCATGTGCGGCATCTATCAATCGCTTGTTAATGAAGTGCTGGGCCGACGAGAGCTTCCCGCAACGCTTACCCACCGGCACCTTGATTGCATGTGGGCATAGTTCCAGCATTTCTGGCTCAACCAGGGCGTCGTAAAAAACAATCCCAGCCTGCCCAAGCAAGGTAGCGCCACGCACCGTAATTAAATCGGCTGCCCCAGGCCCTGCCCCCACTAAATAAACCGTGCCGACTTCGTTCTGAGTTGATTGAGAAGCATTTTCCCTCATAGAGAAAGTCCAGTGGCGTCAGGTAGGGTCGCAATACTACTACGCTTAATTCTCCAGCTATTTTGCAGGGTTACGGAATATAAGCCAAATTGCTTTAAGCCCAAATTAAGATCTTGATCTTCGCGTAATTCAAAAGCATCGAACCCCACTCTTGCCATTTGCAACAGCTGATCAACTAACACATCACCAATCGCCCTAATTTCACCGACCCAAGCCAATCGCTCACGCAATAGTGTTGCTGTGCTGAAACCACGTCCATCCTTAAAGATCGGGAAATCAACCGCCATCAATGACCAGAATTTTTTGCCGGCATGAATCACTTCCGCATGAGCGGCAACGTCATCCTCCGCAGAAAACCAAACACCAATATCACCTTGCAGCGCTCTTGTCATAACTTCTGAATTATTAGCGTTGCTGATCCACCACGCAAAGGGAAGAATTAATTTACCTGCAGGCAAATCACGTACCCCACTGGCCTCATCTTCCTGCGTAGAAAAACGCACTACCTGCCACTCATTCTCCAAAAGCTGAGCAGGGCCGTTTAATTTATATGAAATAATTTTCCGAGGCTGCCTTTTCGCCAGTATTTCGAGCTTCATACCTTAAGCTCCTCTTCATCCCGCTCCGTTGCGTTGCTCGAGGAAAATCCATATGCGGCTAGCTTGAATGGCGCAATTCCTAGGCGACGGTACACATCGATAAATGACTCACTGCCCTCTCGCTCAGCCACATACACATCAATAATTTTGCTAATCACTTCAGGAACTTGATTTGCTCCAAACGAGGGGCCGATTACCTTTCCAATTGCAGCTTGGCTGCCTTGCTCACCGCCTAAGGTAATTTGATAGAACTCCTCCCCATCCTTATCTACCCCCAATATGCCGATATTGCCAACATGGTGATGCCCGCATGAATTAATGCAACCCGATATGTTTAATGAAATACTCCCCAGATCATGTAAATAATCTAAATCATCAAATTGTTCCTGAATGGCTTTAGCAATTGGAAGCGACTTCGCATTTGCAAGAGAGCAAAAGTCACCCCCAGGACAGGCAATAATGTCCGTTAGCAAACCAATATTAGGCAGCACCAGCGAATACTCTTTTGCTTCGCGCCATAAATTGAGTAATTCGGTTTGCTCTACATCGGCTAGCACCAGATTTTGCTCATGGGTAACACGCAGCTCGCCAAAGCTATACCGATCTGAAAGATCAGCAATGGCTAACATTTGCTTGGCCGTGGCATCTCCTGGCGCTGCGCTCCCGTGTGGCTTTAATGAAAAAATAACGGATGCATAACCAGACTCGCGATGGGGGCGAACATTTTGTTTTAGCCAGCGTAAAAATCCAGCATGCTCCTGTGATTGGGGGTTTACAAGCGTAACTAGCTCCTCCGCTGTCAGGGTGGGTAATTTGCGATAGGCCGGCTTTGTAAAATACTGAGCAACCCGGTCCCACTCAGCCTGCGTAAAGTTAT
>JBEBBK010000038.1:0-8020 GCA_041158405.1 Pseudomonadota bacterium | reverse complement strand
GAAGCCCAAAAACTGACCGCGGGGAACGCCTTGTATGCCATCTTCACCATTTGTGAAGGGAACCTGCGTTGCTAAAAAATAGATTACTTGGGCCAGTGCGAGCGTAATCATTGCAAAGTAAATCCCCTGGCGTCGTATTGCTAAAGCCCCAAACACATAACCTAAGGCGGTTGCACATAAGACGCCGCAGAGTAATCCCAGCTCAGGGGTAAGGCCCCACTCTTTCATAACGTAAGCACTGATGTAAGCGCCCGTTCCAAAGAACGCTGCGTGTCCAAAAGAGAGTAAGCCAGCAAAACCTAACAAGAGATTTAGGGAGGCGGCAAAAATAGCAAAACAAAATACCTTCATCATGAACAGATCGTAGACAAAGCCCTGAAATGGCACGAGCGCGAGTAGCGCTACGATGACGATGGATATCTTATCGAGGGGAGACAAATTACGTTTCATCATTAATTTGATCTACCAAATAAGCCAGCGGGTTTAATTAACAAGACGATGATCATGATGACGAAAATAGAAACCGATGAGGCTTGGGGATAAAACACTTTGGTTAAGCCCTCCACCACACCCAAACCCAAGCCCGTCACAATGGCACCAGCAATCGATCCCATACCGCCAATCACAACCACTGCAAAGACCACAATGATTAAGTTTGAGCCCATCACCGCTGTAACCTGATAAATGGGCGCAGCCATGACCCCAGCAAATGCAGCAAGGGCGCAACCCGCACCGTAGGTTAAGGTCACGATTAGTGGGACGTTAACCCCCAAGGCTTGGAGCAATCGGGGATTTTCAGTTCCGGCGCGCAACAAACTTCCCAGACTGGTCCGCTCAATGAAGAACCATGTAGCAAAGCACACTAATAAAGCTAAAAATACTACCCACAGACGGTAATAGGGCAAAAACAGTTCTCCTACCCGAAAGCCGCCCTGCAATAGCTCCGGAACCGGATAACTATTGCCAAGGGCGCCAAACCAGTGGCGGAACATGCCCTCAATCACCAACGCAAGACCAAAGGTCAGCAATAGTCCATACAGGTGATCGAGGTGATAAAGGCGCTTTAGCATCGTTTTTTCAATCACGATGCTAAAAAGCCCTACGATTAAAGGCGCTAAAAATAAGGCAACGAAATAGTTAAGCTGGAACTCAGGCATTCCAATCCAATGGCCTACCTGAGTGAGCCCAATCCAGGCAACCATGGCGCCCAACATGTATTGAGCGCCATGGGTGAAATTAATCACATTCAATAAACCAAAAATTACGGCTAAGCCCAAACTCAGCAGCGCATAGAAAGAACCATTAATCAGTCCAATCAAGAGCTGTGAAACGAGGGCTTGCGGTGTAATTCCGAGTAACTCAAACATGACTAGTTCGCTTTTGCTTAGTTAGTAACCAATTTGCACTTGGATTGCGCCAATGGCAAGGTTGCATCCTTCGCAGCAATGACTTTAATCACTTTAGCGACATCGTTTGGATTTTTGGATTCATTTGGCTTTTTTACTTCTAGCAAATACATGTCATGCTCAAACTTTCCATCTGCACGAATTTTGCCCCTAAAGAGACCATCGTTAATTTCAACTGCTTTCATTTGCTTCATCACCGCATCGGAGTTATCGGTTTTAGCTGCATCAATCGCCTTTAGATACTGCAGGGTAGCAGAATAAACACCCGCCTGAGGAGACGTTGGAGCCTTGCCTTTGAACTCTTTCATGAAGCGCTCAGCAAATTTCCGGTTGGCATCGCTATGATCCCAATACCATCCTTCTGTAAACGTCATGCCCGAAGTTTGCTTTAGGCCCAAGGCTTGAATATCGCTAGTAAACATCAGGAGGGGAACGATGGTTTGTTTCGAATTCATGATGCCAAGCTCAGCTGCCTGCTTAACTGATCCAATCGTATCGCCGCCGGCATTGGCCAAACCAATAATTTCTGCTTTGGAAGCTTGTGCTTGTGCCATGAAAGACGAGAAGTCTTGGGTGTTAATCGGGTGCTTGACGCTACCCAGAACCTTACCGCCATTCGCCACTACAACTTCAGTGGTGTCACGCTCTAAGGTATGGCCAAAGGCGTAGTCAGCAGTGACAAAGAACCAGGTTTTTTTGCCTGAGTCAACCACTGCCTTACCGGTACCGCGTGATAAAGCATAGGTGTCATACACGTAATGCACATTGTATGGGGTACATTTTTCATTGGTAATTTGCAGGGAAGCTGCGCCAGTAACGATCGATACCTTTTTAAATTGCTCTGCTACTTCCATTGCTGCTAAGGCGGATGCAGTAGAAACGTTGCCTACGATCATATCAACCTTATCCCGCTCAAACATCTCACGGGCTTTCGAGCTTGCTAAGTCGGCTTTTGACTGCGTGTCTGCTGAAGTAATCACAATCTTCTTACCCAGTACCTGTCCGCCGAAATCCCTCGCCGCCATTTGTGCAGCCAATACCGCGCCAGGACCTTCAATCGCGGAGTAAATACCAGATAAGTCAGTTAAGACGCCAATCCGTACCTCATTGTCCGAGACAGTTTGGGCATGAACAGGCATCGCTGCCGCCAAAAGACAGGATGCAGCCAATGTTGCAATTGCAGTTTTTTTCATTTGAACTTCTCCTTTTGAACTTATTTTTTTACTAAACACCCAATAATGTCTTGAGCTCTTCCTGACTCGCGTCCAGTTGATTTCTCTCGACAATTTTTACAACTTGACCATGCTCAATGACGTAGTTTTTGTCAGCGAGCTTGGAAGCAAATCGATAATTCTGCTCTACGAGGACAATGGTGAAGCCACGCTCTTTCAAGGCCCGCACCACTTCGGCTAGCTTTTGCACAATCACGGGCGCTAAGCCCTCGGTGATTTCGTCTAATAACAGCAGGTTTGCGCCCGTTCTTAAAATGCGCGCAATGGCCAACATTTGCTGCTCGCCACCCGAGAGTTTGCCGCCTGGACTAGCGCGGCGCTCATATAAATTGGGGAACATGTCGTAAATCTCATCCACCGACATCGCCATGCCATCCCCGACTTTAGGTGGCAATAAAAAATTCTGCTCACAGGTAAGGCTGGTAAATATGCCGCGCTCTTCAGGACAGTATCCAATGCCTAATTTAGCGACCTGGTAAGTCGGCATGCCGATTACTTCTTGGCCATTGACCTTAATAGAGCCGGTTCGGCTGCTCACCAAGCCCAAGATGGATCGCAAGGTGGTGGTTCGTCCAGCCCCATTTCGACCTAAAAAACAAACTACCTCGCCTTTTTCAACGGTCACATTGATTCCGTGAAGTACATGCGACTCGCCGTACCATGCATTGAGATCCTGAATTTCCAGTGCTGGGGTAGTCATCTTGAATCAATGGCCCTGTAATTCGGTATCTGCAGTACCCATATAAGCTTCCATCACGAGTGGATTTTGAGATACCACCTCGTACGAGCCTTCAGCAATAATCTCGCCCCGCTGTAAAACCGAAATCGTGGTTGCAATATTAGCGACGACTTTCATATTGTGCTCGACCATTAAGACCGTTCTGCCAGCCGATACCCGCTTAATCAAATCCGTAACCAAGCTGACATCCTCATGACCCATTCCCTGGGTTGGCTCATCCAATAGCATTAGTTCTGGATTCATTGCAACCGTTGCCGCAATTTCAAGGGCCCGCTTGCGTCCATACGGCAGATTGACCGCCATTTCATCGGCATATGCCTCTAAGCCAACCTGCTTGAGTGCTTCCATCGCTCTTGCATTAAGAACATCGAGCGATTTTTCACTTTTCCAAAAATAGAAGGATGTACCCAACTCTTGTTGCAGACCAATCCGTACATTTTCGAGTGCAGTCATGTGGGGGAAAACTGCTGATATTTGAAAGGAGCGAATAATGCCGCGCTTGGCAATCTGCGCTGGCTTCTCTTTCGTGATATCAAGTCCATTAAACTTAATATGCCCCGCAGTCGGCTCCAAAAATTTCGTCAGCAAATTAAAACACGTCGTTTTGCCAGCCCCATTAGGCCCAATTAAGGCATGGATAGTTCCACGCTGAACCCGAAGGTTAACGTTACTCACCGCCGTAAATCCACCAAAAGATTTCGTCAGACTTTCCGTCTTTAAAATGCAATCGTCTGCAAGCACAGTGAAAAAAACCCGAATTTATTTAAGACATTGAGAATAGCGGATCTATTCTGTTTATTTGCATAGCGAAAACCCTAATCCATGAATGGGTCGTGGATTTACGATTTATCAAATTTATGTAAATTCCTGCTATTACAATGGGATATGAACTTTTCCCTCACCCCTGAGTTAATTGCCCTACAGGAACAAACGCGCCAATTCATCCATCAAACGATCATCCCGATGGAAGGCGACCCGCGTGAAACCCAGCATGGCCCAACCCCCGAGTTTCGACAAGAGCTTATTGGCTTAGCAAAAAAAGCAGGGTTATTGACTCCACACGCATCCAAAAAGCATGGCGGACTTGGTCTAAGTCACGTCGAGAAAGCCGTTGTGTTTGAGGAGGCCGGATATTCGCGCCTAGGCCCCATTGCAATGAATATTCATGCGCCAGATGAGGGCAATATTCATTTAATGGAGCACGTAGCCAATGCGGCTCAACAGGAACGCTGGCTCATTCCTCAGGTAGAAGGAAAATTACGCTCGTGTTTTGCCATGACAGAGCCCTCGCCCGGCGCAGGCTCAGATCCGTCGATGCTCTTAACCTCAGCAGTACGGGATGGTGATGACTATGTTTTAAATGGGCGCAAATGGTTTATTACTGGAGCAGATGGCGCTGACTACGTCATCGTCATGGCGCGTACTGAGGGTGATCAAGCCACCATGTTCTTGGCAGACATGAATAGTCCAGGCATCAGCATTGAACGCAACATGGATGCAATGGATCAGTGCTTCACGGGCGGCCATGGTGTATTGCGCTTTGATCAACTGCGCATTCCGGCCGATCAGATTCTAGGTGAGCTCGGGCAAGGCTTTCGCTATGCGCAAATTCGGCTTGCGCCAGCACGGCTTACGCACTGCATGCGCTGGCTCGGACAAGCGCGTCGGGCCCACGATATCGCATTAGCGTACGCACAAAAACGCCAGGCATTTGGAAAGCGGCTAGGGGATCATGAAGGCATTGGATTTATGCTGGCCGATAACGATATGGATCTACAAACCGCTCGGCTGCATATTTTGCATACTGCTTGGTTATTGGATCAAGGCAATAAGTGCAATTACGAATCAAGCCGCGCGAAGGTTATCTGCTCTGAAGCGGAGTGGCGAGTGGTCGACCGATGCGTGCAAATTTTGGGCGGGCAAGGTGTAACTGGAGAGACTGCAGTGATGCGTATCTTTACAGACATGCGTGGCTTTCGAATTTACGATGGTCCGAGCGAAGTCCACCGCTGGAGCATGGCTAGAAAAATATTGGATCAGAAGCAATGAGTCCATTGCCGATAGACCGCTTTCGTTTGGATGGTTCGTTGGCAGTAGTCACTGGGGCATCCAGCGGCATTGGGCGGCATTGCAGCATGATGTTGGCTGGGATGGGCGCAAGTATTGTGCTTGGTGCAAGGCGGATCGATCAGCTCCAACAAACGGTAGCAGAGATAATACAAGCAGGCGGTAAGGCACACGCATTTCCCCTCGATGTAAGCAATGCCAATAGCGTCAAGGCATTTTTCGATGCTGTAGCTACTCTGGGTAATCCAAACATACTGATCAACAACGCTGGAACATCGATTAGCAAACCCCTGTTAGAACAAAGCGAATCCGATTGGGATCTTGTGATGAATACCAACTTAAAGGGTGCATGGTTGGTAGCCACCGAAGCAGCGCGGCGTATGGTGGCAGCCAAGCAAGGTGGTTCAATTATCAATATCGCCTCCATTTTAGGTGAACGTCAAATTAATGGCGTTGCGCCCTATGCGATCTCTAAAGCGGGTGTTATACAAACAACTAAAACCATGGCGCTTGAATTAGCGCGACACCATATTCGAGTAAACGCCATACTGCCTGGGTATGTGGTCACTGATTTGAATCGTGATTTTTTAAATAGCGAGCTTGGTGAAAAGCTCCGCATGCGGATACCCAGCCGTCGCTTTAGCGAACTCACGGATTTAGATGGCCCAATTCTATTGCTAGCCTCGGATGCTGGCAAAGCAATGTCCGGGAGCGCTATTGCGATTGACGGCGGCCATCTCGTCAGCTCACTCTAGCGCAAGCATGAATCAATCCATCGATACTATTGCATTAACGCGTTACTTCAAACAGATTGGACTAAATGCTGACTCGCTTCAGATAGAGGCGCTAGTCGGGGGGCAATCAAACCCCACATTTAAGCTAAGCACTGGCACAAACCACTACGTTCTACGAAAAAAGCCAGCTGGCAAGCTGATGCCTTCCGCACATGCCATTGATCGAGAATATCGGGTTATGGCAGCCCTCGCCCAAACCGACGTTCCAGTTCCGCGGATGCTCGCTTATTGTGAGGATGAATCCATCATCGGCACTCCGTTTTTCCTGATGTCTTATCTAGATGGGCGCACCTTCAACGAACAATCTCTTCCGGATCTTGAGCCAGTAGATCGAGCAGCCATTTATGCTGAAATGAATCGCATCCTTGCAGCCATTCATAGGGTTGACTATAAGGCCCTGGGCTTAGAGAGCTTTGGCAAGCCTGGAAATTATTTTGCACGACAAGTAGGTCGGTGGTCACGGCAAGTGCAAGAGTCTACTATTCCGATTCCGCCAGCCCTCAGCACATTAATAGAATGGCTGCCCCACCATATTCCGATTGATGATGAAACAACTCTGGTGCATGGTGATTTTCGGTTGGATAACATGATCTTTGATCGCCATGAAAATAAAGTGATTGGTGTCTTAGACTGGGAACTTTCTACCTTAGGTCACCCGATCGCAGATTTTTCATACCAGTGCATGGCGTGGCGGATTCCGCCTTCGCTTTGGCGCGGCATTCATGGCTTAGATTTAGTACGCTTAGGCATTCCATCGGAAGCAGAGTACATCAGCATGTATGAATCCAATTCGGGCCGAATAGTCAAAGCGAATTGGAATTTTTATATGGCATACAATTTTTTTCGGATAGCGGCCATCTTGCATGGGGTGGCTCAACGGGCGGCTGACGGCAATGCCAGCGCTACAGACGCAGCTGAAAATGGAAAAAAATCGGGGCTATTGGCGGAAATTGGCTTGTCTTGCGCTGGGATTGGCTAACGCAATAAATCCGCTAGGCTGTCCCGCATGGCTTGCACCAAAGATGCTCCAGCGCAAACCGTATCTGCAAGGCCATGGACCTGAGGCAAGATCGCCTGAGTATAAAAAGTAGCGCTGGCTATTTTTTGCAAAGCAAATGTATTGCTTGCATCGGTTTGCAAGATTCCCTCCGATACGAATGCTGCTTTAGCCATCAGCCAGCCACCACAAACAAACCCAAAACACTGCAAAAGCGGATATGCCCCAGTCAAGGTCGCAAGCGGATTCGTCGCGTGCTCATGTAGCACCCAATCAAGGGCTTTGCTAAGGGATTGCACTGCTTTTTGTAAATTGGTAGCGATTTGTTGAAGTTGAATACTGGAGGATGAACTCAAATCCGTAGCACAAGCCTGTATTTCCGCAAGAAGACGGCGCGCCTCAGCGCCCTCATCGCGAACAATCTTGCGGCCCAATAAGTCAATAGCCTGAATACCGGTTGTGCCCTCGTAGATCGAAGTTATCCGCGCATCTCGCAGGTATTGAGCGGCGCCTGTTTCTTCAATGTAACCCATGCCACCATGAACCTGAATACCCAAGGAGACAATTTCAATGGCTTGTTCTGTGCACCAAGCCTTCACGATCGGCGTTAATAAATCCACACGCAACTGACTCGCTTCACGAATTACTTGGTCGGGATGCTTTTGTGCAAAATCGGATTGTGCGGCCGCAAGGTAAGCTAAAGCACGCATCGCCTCTGTTTGGGTCTTCATGCGCATGAGCATGCGCTGGACATCGACGTGGTGCACGATCGGTAATTTTTCAGA
>JBEBBK010000037.1:0-8207 GCA_041158405.1 Pseudomonadota bacterium | reverse complement strand
TTCTTTTCGCCCAACACCAAAATAGGCGCCATTAATGCAAACGAGATCAGCAATACCGGAAGGTAGATTTCCCAATGGCGCCCGAGTGGAAAGCCCATTTGCACCAATAAGCGAGGTACGACTAAAAACATAGCAACCTGCGTTGCGTTCAGCACAAACACGCCAATGTTTAAACGCATCAATTCCGGGCGGCGCAAAATGTCAAAAAATGGGGTGTGCTGGGGAATGGATTTTTTCTCTGGGGTCGGTACGTACCAAAGCGCAGCCAAAATGGCGACAAAACCCATTGCAGCCAATAAGAGGAACATACCGTCTAAGCTAATCCAGCGATAAATCGGGGCAGCCAAAACCAAGGAGAGTGCAAATGAAATAGCGATGCTGCCACCCACAATTGCCATGGCTATGGTCCGGGCTTTTTCACTCACCAAGTCGGCAACCCATGCCGAAATCGCTGCAGAAATTGCGCCAGCGCCCATTAACCCACGACCAATGGCAATCCACAGTAAGTCATCGTGGCTAGCGGCAATCAGGGCGCCAAGTACAAAGCAAATCAGGCCGCCCACTACAACGGGGCGTCGGCCGATCCGATCCGACAGTGCGCCCAGTGGAATATGAAAAAACGCCTGAACAATATTGAACATGCCCAGGGACAAACCCACCAAAAAAGCACGATCGCCGCCCGGCAAGCCCTCTGCATGCAGGCTAAATACCGGCAACAGCAAAAAAAGGCCCAGCATCCGCAGGCCAAATATGCCTGCCAAAGCCAGAGTCGAGCGGAGTTCGGAAGAATTCATGGGAAAAGGCTATATTAACAAGTTACGCCTAAAAACCATGAATAACGAAATCAAGATCCGCGGTGCCCGTACGCACAACCTCAAAAATATCAATTTAGATATTCCCAGAGAAAAATTAGTCGTCCTAACCGGCCTCTCGGGGTCTGGCAAAAGCTCGCTGGCATTCGATACCCTGTATGCCGAGGGGCAGCGTCGCTACGTCGAGTCGCTGTCTGCCTATGCCCGTCAATTTCTGCAGCTAATGGAAAAGCCGGATGTGGATGTGATCGAAGGCCTTTCCCCTGCGATCTCAATCGAGCAAAAAGCAACGAGCCATAACCCCCGATCTACCGTAGGTACGGTTACCGAGATCCATGACTATTTGCGCCTCCTTTTTGCCAGAGCCGGCACACCGCATTGCCCAGAACACAATCTGGCACTAGCAGCCCAGAGTGTTTCGCAAATGGTGGATACGGTAATGGCACTACCACCTGAAACTAAGCTCATGATTTTGGCGCCCGTCGTGAGTGAGCGTAAGGGGGAGTTTGTTGACCTCTTTCAGGATCTCCAGGCCCAAGGCTTTGTGCGCTTTCGGGTGCGCTCGGGTGGCGGCACTACTAACACAGCAAAGGCCGAGATCTTTGAAGTAGATCAGCTACCTAAGTTGAAAAAAACCGATAAACATTCGATTGAAGTTGTGGTGGATCGCATTAAGGTACGTCCCGATATTCAACAGCGCTTAGCCGAGTCTTTTGAAACAGCACTGCGCTTAGCCGATGGCAAAGCCATGATTGTCGACATGGATACTGGCATTGATACTATTTTCTCCAGTAAATTTGCTTGCCCGATCTGTTCTTACTCATTGCAAGAGCTCGAGCCACGGCTATTCTCATTTAATAATCCGATGGGTGCGTGCCCCTCGTGCGATGGCTTAGGCCACATCTCCTTTTTTGATCCCAAGAGGATTGTGGCTCACCCTGATTTATCGCTGGCCTCAGGCGCAATTAAAGGCTGGGATCGCCGCAATCAGTTTTATTTCAAGCTGCTACAGACATTGGCAAAGCATGCTGGTTTTGATATTGAGAAACCGTTTGAGAACCTGACCAAAAAATCACAAGACCTGGTGTTAATGGGGTCTGGCGATACCAATATTGCCTTTGAGTATTTGAATGAGCGCGGCAAAATGAGCGTGCGGCAACATCCCTTTGAAGGCATTGTGGCCAACTTTGAACGCCGTTACCGCGAAACCGAATCGATGGCGGTGCGTGAAGAGTTGTCCCGCTATCAAAATGTTCGCTCCTGCCCCGATTGCAATGGCACTCGCTTACGTCGTGAAGCGCGCTTTGTCAAAGTGGGCGATGGCAAGCAGTCGCGCGGTATTTTTGAAATCAGCGCACTGCCCCTCAAAGAAGCCAAAGAGTATTTCGAGGCACTCGAACTCAAAGGCGCAAAACGGGAGATCGCTGACAAAATTGTGAAGGAGATTAGCTCCCGATTAACCTTCTTAAACGATGTTGGCCTCGATTACCTCTCACTCGAACGCAGTGCTGACACATTGTCTGGCGGAGAGGCGCAACGCATTCGCCTGGCATCGCAAATTGGCTCTGGCCTAACCGGCGTGATGTATGTGCTGGATGAACCTTCGATTGGCTTGCACCAGCGCGATAACGATCGCCTAATTGGCACACTCAAGCACCTGCGCGATTTAGGCAATAGCGTGCTCGTGGTTGAGCACGACGAAGACATGATTCGCGCCTCTGACTACGTGATTGATATTGGTCCGGGCGCAGGTGTTCATGGCGGCCGAGTGGTGGCTCAAGGAACCCCTGCAGAAGTGGAAGCCAACCTCAACTCGCTCACCGGCGCCTATTTGGCTGGACGCGAACGCATCGAGGTACCTGAAAAACGCATACCTGCTAGTGATCGCTTTTTAAAAATTATCGGTGCCACAGGTAATAATTTGCAATCCGTGAATGCCGAAATTCCTGTGGGGCTTCTAACCTGCGTCACGGGCGTATCCGGTTCCGGTAAGTCAACCCTCATCAATGACACCCTGCATCATGCGGTTGCACACCATATCTACAAGTCGAATGCGGAGCCGGCTGCGCACAAAGCGATTGAAGGTCTTGAGCATTTTGATAAGGTGATTAGTGTTGATCAATCACCGATTGGTCGAACACCGCGATCCAATCCCGCAACCTACACTGGCCTCTTTACACCCATTCGTGAACTGTTTGCTGGCGTGCCCGCATCGCGCGAGCGCGGCTATGAGGCCGGGCGCTTCTCGTTTAACGTCAAAGGCGGTCGCTGTGAAACCTGTGAGGGCGATGGTGTTCTCAAAGTAGAAATGCACTTTTTGCCAGACGTGTATGTCCCTTGTGATGTTTGCCATGGTAAACGCTATAACCGCGAAACTTTAGATATTCGCTACAAAGGAAAGAATATTCACGAAGTCTTGGCCATGACGATTGAGCAAGCGCATGAATTTTTTGAAGCAGTGCCAGTGGTCAAGCGCAAACTCAAAACCTTGCTGGATGTCGGTTTGGGATACGTCAAGCTAGGCCAAAGTGCGACAACGCTATCGGGCGGCGAGGCTCAACGTGTGAAGTTATCGCTGGAACTCTCGAAACGCGATACCGGCAGAACCCTCTACATTTTGGATGAGCCGACGACGGGATTGCACTTCCATGACATTCAATTACTGTTGACCGTGATTCACACCCTTAAAAAGCAAGGCAATACGATTGTGATCATTGAGCACAACTTGGATGTGATTAAAACCGCAGACTGGATTATTGATTTAGGTCCGAAAGGCGGTGCTGGCGGTGGCTTGATTATTGCAACCGGTACACCTGAGGACGTAGCTAAGAATCCAGATAGCTTCACTGGCCACTACCTAGCCCCACTACTCAAAGCAAAACCCGTCAAGGCCAAAACAAAGAAAGTAGCAGCTTAAATACGGAAGTAGATCAGACCAGTTTCGTTTCAGCGCTGTCCGTTGATTCGGAGCTGCCCGATAGCACTAGGATATCGTTTTCAGCTAAGCGTAAATCTGGGCTAAGTGTCAGCTTCACATAGTCTTCGCCGCCGACTTTACGTCGTACCGCCTGAATTGCTACACCCTCTAAGTTCGGACTAATCTCTTCCAGGGTTTTACCAATCGCATGCGAACCAGAAAGCAAAGTAATGGTGTGTAAACGCCACGACTCATTCTCCTCTAGATCATCGCCTTCCGACCCCCGAAAGTAGCCACGCAATAAGCCATAGCGAGCCTCACGCGCCTCGGTTACGCGGCGCAACACTTTACGCATCGGTACACCCATAATCAAAAGAACATGGGATGCCAACATCAAGCTGCCTTCAATGAGCTCGGGCACGACTTCAGTTGCACCGGCTGCCTCGAGTTTTTTCAGGTCCGAATCATCTTTGGTACGAACCAGTGTGGTCATCCCTGGGCGCAAACGCTCAACTTGATATAGGACCTTTAAGCTGGCAGCCGTATCCGCAAAAGTGATTACAACGGCCTTGGCGCGGGCTATTCCTGCAGAGACTAGATAGTTTTCTCGACTCGAGTCGCCATATACGACTTGATCTCCCGCCATACTCGCCTCGGCAACGCGATCGGGGTCTAAGTCCAATGCGATGTACGGAATTTTTTCTTGATCAAGCATGCGTGCAAGGCTTTGACCTGCTCTGCCGAACCCGCAAATAATGATGTGGTTTTCATGGCGCACCGTTTTTGCCGCAACCCGTGTCAAGGCCAACGACTGCAGTAACCACTCACTGCTTGCAAACCGCAATGCAATCCGGTCGCTGTATTGAATTAAGAAGGGTGCACCAAACATCGATATCAACATCGCCGCGAGCAGCGCTTGGCTTAATGCCGGATCGATCAATCTCAGGCCATCAATTTGATTCAAGAGCACAAAACCAAATTCACCTGCTTGGCATAAACACAAACCGGTCCGAATCGCCACGCCTGCGCTCGCCTTAAAGGCCCTTGCCAAAGCAGCAATCATGGCGAACTTGATGATGACGATCGCAGCCAATAGGGCAAGCACTAAGACCCATTGATCCAGAATCACATGCAGATCTAAAAGCATGCCTACCGTAATGAAGAACAATCCCAAGAGCACATCGCGAAAGGGCTTGATGTCCTCCTCCACTTGATGCCGGAAGGGGGTTTCTGAAATCAACATGCCGGCTAAAAAAGCCCCTAAGGCCAGCGATAAACCCAAATGCTCCGTAATGGCAGAAAAGCCCAATACGATCAATAGCAAATTGAGCATGAATAATTCTTGGGAACGAAATTGCGCAACCAATTTGAACCAGCGACTCATCATCTGGCGGCCAACAAAGAAAATCAAAAATAAGGCAATGGAAATTTTGATCAGGGCAGTACCTAAAGCAAAAAAGAGGTCTGCCGGATCCTGACTAAGGGCGGGTAGCAAAATTAATAAAAAGACCACTGCTAGATCCTGAAATAACAGGACTCCGATAACGTTTCGACCATGCTCTGTTTCGAGCTCACCCCGGTCTGAAAGTAATTTCGTGACAATGGCAGTAGAGGACATGGACAAGGCACCGCCCAAGGCGAGTGCTGCCTGCCAGCTCATGGGGTAGAACCAATTCAGTAAAAAACTGCTGAGAATGGTTAAAGCCAAGGTCAAGAGCACTTGGCTCGCGCCCAAACCAAATACGATGGAGCGCATTGCCCGCAGCTTCTGGAGGTTAAATTCTAGGCCGATGGAGAACATCAAAAAAACCACCCCAAACTCCGCCAAATAGCGCACCGTTTCTGAGTCGCTGGCAATTCCAAAGGCCTTTGGTCCAATCAAGACGCCAATGGCTAAATAGCCCAAAATTGGCGGTAAGCCAAAATAGCGGAAAATAAGGACTCCGGCAACACCGGAAGCCAGCAAAATGAGGGTTAATTGAAGGACTGACGGCATATACTCATCCCATGATAGCGAAGACGCAAGACCAAATCCTAAAGCTCGCACGCGATACCCTCACCATTGAGGCGGATGCGCTGATTACGATGCGCAATCGCCTTGAAGGCGCTGGCGCAGATGCCTTTACATTAGCCATTCATTTATTACGGCAATGCAGTGGCCGCATTGTGGTCTCGGGTATTGGCAAGTCGGGGCATATTGCACGCAAAATTGCAGCCACTTTTGCCTCCACTGGATCCCCCGCCTTTTTTGTTCACCCTGCCGAAGCAAGTCATGGTGACTTAGGTATGGTGACGCGCGACGATGTTTTTGTTGCCCTGTCTAATTCCGGTGAAACCGCTGAATTACTGACAATCATCCCGATCATCAAGCGCACCGGCGCCAAACTCATTGCGCTTACTGGCGAACCCGCATCATCGCTAGCGAAATTGGCAGATGCCCATCTTGATACTGGCGTTGAAAAAGAGGCCTGCCCCCTTAACCTCGCCCCCACCAGCAGCACAACCGCCGCTCTTGCAATGGGGGATGCATTGGCAGTGGCCTTGCTCGATGCCCGCGGCTTTCAGGCAGAAGACTTTATTCGCTCGCACCCTGGAGGACGTCTTGGACGCAAGCAGCTGATGTATGTCAGCGATGTGATGCGCGCTTTGACGGAAACCCCAACGATCTCAATTGACGCAAACTTGCCAGCGGCCCTACTGGAAATGACGGCTAAGAAAATGGGGATGGTGGTTATGCTTGCTGCGGACTCTACCGTCGCCGGTATTTTTACCGACGGAGATCTGCGCCGCTTGCTTGAAAAATCAACCGACCTTACTGGTGTCAGCCTTAAAGATGCAATTACCAGCAAGCCCCGCACCATTCCAGCTGAACTGCTGGCAGAAGAAGCCATTGAGATGATGGAAAAATACCGCATCAACCATTTGGTTGTAACCGATCCACGCGGCCAGTTATTGGGCGCCCTCAATCTGCACGACTTGTTCGCCGCCAAAGTCCTTTAAGAAACCTTCTGTATGCCGATTGCATTTAATCCACACCAAACAAACACATCCGTACAATTTCCACAGGCATGGGAACGTGCAGCCCAAGTCAAGCTCCTGGTTTTGGATGTTGATGGCGTACTTACCAATGGCCAGGTATTTCTTGGACAAGATGGCAAGGAATTGATGAAGGCATTTGATATTCAGGATGGGCTTGGCATTAAGTTATTACAGCAATGCGGCATTGAAACAGCCGTCATCACTGGCAGGAACTCGAAGATGGTGCTCTCCCGCTGCGATGAATTAGGTATTCAGCATGTATTTATGGGGGTGGATAACAAAGCAATCGCCCTTAGTGAGTTGTTAAAACGCACCGCACATACTGCTGCAGATTGCGCTGTCATGGGTGATGACTGGCCTGATTTGCCGATGATGAAACAGGCTGGCCTGCGCGTCTGCCCAGCCCAAGGGCACGAGGCCGTGCGCGACTTTGCGCACTACGTTACTTCCAGAGGTGGCGGAAGTGGCGCCGTTCGCGAACTATGTGATCTCATTCTCAAAGCGCAAAACCGCTATGAAATACTTCTAACTCAGGCGCGCAACTAAATGCAAGTCAGCATGGCCCAAGTAAAGCTGGGCACAGTTCGCACTATTCTGCGCCTAATGCCCTTACTTCTCATGGGTGGTTTGACCTTGCTCACCTTTTGGCTAGTCCAAAAAAATACGCCTTTGCCCGCTAATGTGATTGAGCGTCCACGCCTGCATGAGCCTGACTACACCCTCAAGAATGGGGCGCTCTCCTACCTCAATGAGGACGGTCAAACAAAATATCGCATTTTAGGAAAAGAGTTGATTCATTACGACGACGATGCGTCGATTGATATTGTGCAACCCAGAATGCGATCCTTCCAGCCGGATAAAGCGCCCGTTACTGTACGCGCCAAACGCGGACACATTGACGGCGATCTGAGCATTCTTGATTTATATGACAACGTTGAAATTTACAGGCCGCCACAAAGCGCAAGTGAAACTCAAAAGGCCAGCCCCTACATGTTGGCAAAGTCGAGTTACTTTCAGGTCTTGATTAACGACGACATCATCAAAACGAATAAGCCAGTAGAACTAGAACAAGGCCTTTCGATTATGCATTCCGATGAGGGTGGTGTATTTGATAATGTGCAGCAAAGCATGCAATTACTGGGCACAGTTAAAGGACGTATCGAGCCTGCGCAGCAAGGAACGCGATGAGACGCATGAATATCGGATCAGCCTTCCTCCTTACGCCTTTAGTATTTTTTGGACTCAGTTTATTGACTGGCTTTGCGCTGGCAGATAAGGCAGATCAAGATAAGCCATTAATTCTTAATGCAGACTTCGTATCGATTAATGAAGTAGAGCAAAAATACAAACTTCAGGGCGATATTCTTTTAATTAAGGGCAGTATTGTGGTGACCGGGGATAAGGGCGATATTCTGGTCGACCCAGAGGGCTATCAATTC
>JBEBBK010000036.1:0-8277 GCA_041158405.1 Pseudomonadota bacterium | reverse complement strand
TACCAAAGGGTCTCCCGGTTATTTTGGTCTTAAATAAATTGGATTTATTTGCCAGCCGTTTTGAATTACCAGCCGATCGCGATGTGGCTTTATTGGATTTCATGAAAAAAATGGGCCAGGACTGGAGTGATATCGGTGGAAGACCCGACCAATCTGAGCAGCACTTTGCAGAAATCATTCCCATGAGCGGTAAGAATCCGACGGACGTGCAGCGTTTACTCGATGTGCTGGAGGAATATTTACCGGAAGGTGAGGCGCGCTACGATGCTGACACCTTGACGGATCGCAGCGAACGTTTTCTCGCCGCTGAAATTCTGCGCGAGAAGGTCTTTCGCTTTACCGGCGAAGAATTGCCGTATGCAAGCTCGGTCGTGATTGATCAGTTCAAGATGGATGGCACCATGCGGCGGATTGCGGCAACCATTTTGGTAGATCGAGATAATCACAAGGCCATGATCATAGGCGATAAGGGCGAGCGCCTCAAAAAGATTTCGACTGAAGCACGCCTTGATATGGAAAAACTGTTTGATGGCAAAGTCTTTCTAGAGACCTGGGTCAAAGTCAAACGGGGCTGGGCAGATGATCGCGCTGAATTACGGGCGCAAGGCTTGGAATAAATGGCATCCATTCGCGTAGCCGATGAGCCTGCTTTTGTTCTGCACAGCATTCCCTATAAAGAAACTAGCCTGATACTGGATGTATTTACTCGGCAGTATGGGCGAATGGCCCTCATTGCAAAGGGCGCTAAGCGCCCCCATTCTGTATTAAGACCCGTTCTGCAGCGCTTTCAGCCACTCTTGGTTTCATGGAGCGGCAAGTCCGAGCTACGTACCTTAACCAAATCTGAGTGGGTTGGTGGCACTCCTGCGCTGGTTGGTGATGCACTGCTCTGCGGCTTTTATCTGAATGAATTGCTGGTCAAATTCTTGGCTCGCGAAGATGAATACGAGACCCTCTACGACCACTATATGGATACCATTTCAGCGTTATCGGAGATGGATGCGGGCAGTAATCGTCTAGAGCAAATCTTAAGACCCTTTGAATTGGCTCTCCTTCAGGAGACAGGTTATGCGGCCGCCCTGGATTATTGCGTTGAAAGCAATGCATCCCCAATCGAGGCAGAGAAATACGTCTATCAGCCAGAGCGTGGTATTCGTCCATGGCAATCCGACGACCCCGGGCATTGGCCGATTTTAAGTGGCCGTGCCTTATTGGAAATCGCCTCAGGTAATTTTGCGGATGCCGATACCCTCATGGAGAGCAAGCAGTTGATGCGCTTTTTGCTGGGCCTGCATTTGCAAGATCAGGTTTTGACAACCCGTCAAATCCTCATTGATCTCAAGAAAATCTAGTACTCTATATCAATGTACACCCTTGAGCTCGGCATCAACATTGATCACGTCGCCACCTTGCGCAATGCTCGCGGCACCGCCTATCCTGACCCCATTCGGGCTGCGCTTCTGGCGGAAGAGGCGGGGGCGGACTTAATTACGTTACATTTGCGTGAGGATCGACGCCACATTAAAGATGCAGATTTAATCGCACTACGCCCCTTAATTAAAACCCGTATGAACCTCGAGTGTGCCGTTACCCCGGAAATGATTGCGATTGCGTGCCAGATCAAGCCACATGACGTTTGCCTTGTTCCAGAGAAGCGCGAAGAGGTAACTACCGAAGGAGGCCTCGACGTACTTACTCATTTTGAGACAGTTAAACAGGCCACTAATCAGCTTATCGATGCAGGCATTCGGGTGTCCCTATTTATTGATCCGGAAGAAAAGCAAATCATGGCCGCCAGCAAAGCGGGCGCTACCGTGATTGAATTACATACTGGGCGCTATGCTGACTTATCTGGCGATGCCCAGGTACGCGAGTTGGAGCGCATTCGTACTGCTGCGCAATACGGAAAAAAACTTGGCTTACGTGTTAATGCTGGCCATGGCCTAAATGAAGGTAACGTGAGTCCAATTGCCACCATTGCCGAATTATCCGAACTCAATATTGGGCACGCAATTGTGGCTGAGGCGCTGTTTAAAGGCTGGCAAAAAGCCATTCTGGATATGAAGGCCTTAATGCTGCAGGCCCGGACTTCTTCGACCTCGGTATAGCCCCATGATCATCGGCATCGGCACGGATATTTTGCAAATGGAGCGCTTGATCGCTGCATATGAACGGACGCAAGGCCGCTTGGCTGAGCGTATTTTAGGCAAAGAAGAATTGGTGGTCTTTCATCAGCGTTTAGCACGCAATCAGAAGCGGGGCATGGCCTATTTAGCTACGCGCTTTGCTGCCAAAGAAGCATTTTCAAAGGCGATTGGTTTAGGCATGCGCATGCCGATGGCATGGCGCCTAATGCAAACCTTAAATGAACCGAGTGGTAAGCCGGTCACGCATTATTCCGGACCTCTCGCCGACTTTATGTCGGAGCGCAACTGGCATGCTGAAGTGACCGTGAGTGACGAGCAAGATATGGCAATTGCGTTTGTAGTGGTGAGTCATGGCACACCCATCATCACCAGTCACGATCCCAGCAATTACATTGGTTAGTTAATACAGTCAACGTCATTCATCCCTCTTATATCTAAAGGAAATCACCAGTGGCATCCATTCATCAACCTGGCCCCATTACCTTAGATGTCGTTGGTTTAGAACTCACGCCAGACGACTGCCGCCGCATTGAGCATCCCTCCACTGGGGGCGTCATTTTATTTGGCAGAAACTTTACCAATCGCAAACAGCTTACTGCGCTGACGCGCAGTATTAAAGCCATACGGCCGGATGTCCTGATATCGATTGATCATGAGGGTGGCCGAGTACAGCGCTGCAGGGCGGATGGATTTACGCATTTACCTGCGATGCGCAAATTGGGCCAGCTGTGGATGCAAACTCCCAAGAAAAGCAAAGCCACCTATGCCTCGGAGCCGGCGATTGCAGCAATCGCTGCGGCAACTGCCTGCGGTTATATTTTGGCGGCAGAGCTGCGCGCCTGCGGTGTTGATTTTAGTTTTACCCCCGTGCTTGATCTCGACTTTGGTCGAAGTGGAGTGATTGGCGATCGTTCATTTAGTTCGGACCCGCAGATTGTGTATGCCCTGGCCAAGGCACTTAACTCTGGACTGCAACTGGCTGGAATGGCCAACTGCGGTAAGCACTTTCCTGGGCATGGCTGGGCAGAAGCGGATTCGCATGTAGCGATTCCAGTAGACGAACGCCCCTTAAATGCAATCTTGCAATGCGATGCAAAGCCTTACGAGTGGCTTGACTTAAGCCTCGCCGCTGTGATGCCGGCCCACGTGATTTACCCCAAAGTAGATAGCCTTCCTGCGGGATTTTCTAAGACTTGGTTGCAAACCATCTTGCGCCAACAATTAGTGTTTGAAGGCGTGATCTTCAGTGATGATTTATCGATGGAAGGCGCCAGTGTGGCAGGTGATGTTGTGAAGTGCGCAGAGTTAGCATTATCGGCAGGCTGCGATGCGGTATTGATTTGCAATCGCCCGGATTTAGCCGATCGCTTACTTTCTGAGCTGGTGGTATCGAAAGCAAAAAAAATAGAATCGGCGCAGCGTCAGAAAAAGCTAATGCCGTCTGCTCCGTTTATGAACTGGCCTGAACTACAAGCCCATGCGGAATATCAGCATGCCCAAGAAGTGCTCCTAAAGCACAAGCTAGTGAGTCAGGTTTAGGAATTCTATTGCTGTAAATAACCCAACATGTTGGGTTATAATGTGATGTGCCTAGTATTCGTTATCAGCAACTCAGGTTGATCATTTATCCCAATGATCACCCACCGCCCCATACCCACATCATTGGGCCTGGATGGGAAATGCGCATTAGATTGACAAAGCCACCCTCTTTGATTTCAATTTATGGAGATCCAAAGCAAAATGAAATTAGCAAGGCACTGAGAGCAACAAACGAAAATTTGCATACGCTAAATCAGTACTGGAGCAATCTGTATGGGTAGGGGTAATAAAACAGAGCAAACACAAGAAGATTGGTTGATCGCGGCCTTAAAAAAGACCGACAGAGCAAAAATGCGCGGGAAGATCGAGCGTGTAACAAAGCTCTACGCCATCAGCGCACAATTTGATTCAAAAAAGAAAGTAATAACCATTGAGCTGGCTAATGGCTTGTCATTTTCATTTCCACCTAAACTCGTCGAAGGTTTATCGAGGCGGTCCGCAGACTCTTTATCGAGTATTGAGATTTCGCCAATGGGTACGGGATTGTATTGGCCAAAGCTCGATGTGGACTTGACGGTTGAAGGTTTACTATCTGGGATGTTTGGTAGCGAGAAATGGATGCTCCGCCAGCATTTGGCAAAGGCAGGTAGCGCAAAGAGCGTCGCCAAATCAAAAGCATCCCGAGAAAACGGAGCAAAAGGCGGCAGACCTAAAAAAGAAGAGCGAGCGCCTTCAAATTAAAAAGCCAGAACCTTTTTAGGATCTTGGCTTTTGTTTAAACAAAGTATCGTTTAGTTTGCGCGACTGCGGTATTCGCCGGTGCGGGTATCAATTTCAATCTTGTCGCCCGTATTACAAAAGAGGGGAACTTGCAATTCATAACCGGTAGCCAACTTGGCGGTCTTTAATACTTTGCCAGAGCTGGTATCGCCTTTAACAGCAGGCTCGGTGTAGATAATTTCACGTACCAAGGAAGTTGGCATTGCAACGGAAAGCGCCTTGCCTTCATAGAACACCACCTCAACAGGCATTGCTTCTTCCAGGTAGTTGAGGGCATCGCCCATAAACTCAGCCTCTACTTCATACTGGTTGTAATCGCCGTCCATAAAGCAATACATCGGGTCAGCAAAGTAGGAATAGGTGCAATCTTTTTTGTCCAAAATGACAATATCAAATTTGTCGTCGGCTTTATAAACACCCTCGTTTGGAGCGCCGGTCAACAGATTCTTAAATTTCATTTTGACGACCGATGAGTTACGGCCAGAGCGGCTATATTCGGCCTTGAGTACGACCATGGCATCGGCGCCAATCATCACTACGTTGCCTACGCGGAGTTCTTGTGCTGTTTTCATCTGTGGTATTCCTGGAGGCAGAACTGAATTCTGCTGTATTTAATAAAGGTGACATTGTAACCGCCCCAGCGGGACTCCCTCTATGGGGAGTTAGGTCACAAAATGCAGCATTCTAGCTGCAAGCCCCCCGTCTTGATTGGCCTCCAGTATCGATTTGCGCCACTCACGGGCATGGGCCTGCCACTCCATTCGTTGATTCCACCAGCGCGACGGCATCTGCCAATCCATGGCCAGTCGGCAGGATTCTTGGGTCGATGGGCTGGCTTTTTCAAGGTATAGATCCAAAAAGGCCTGTAATTTCACTGTATGCGCCATATCGTCTTGCGGGTAAATGTGCCAAATAAATGGCTTTTCAGCGAGTTGTGCTCGTACAAACGAATCTTCGCCCCGGACAATATTGAAGTCGCATTGCGATAAGAGCCAATCGTAGTCATCTTGGGGTACAAACGGTAAGGAAATCAGCTGAATAGATGGGGGTAGGTCTAAGGGCCTGCCAATGCTATGCCCAATCATTTCAGCGTGGCCATAGGTAAGGAGCACATCAATCTTGGCCTTTGTCTTGCCGAGATCCTCAAGCCATTGCCGTAGCGGTGCTCCTGGATAACAAAAGAGGCTGATGCGCTCTGCATCGGGGCGGAGCAGAGCCCAGCTCGGCGCAAGGCTGGTGGGGATATCGGCGCTAGACTGACTGCCTTCAACTGGAATAGGGTCGAGCGATAGTCCGCCGGTATTAGGCCCGAACCCAGGAAAGAAAAAATACTTCAATAAGCCGCTGGACTGAGGAGAGGCCTTAGCGTGGCACTCATCAATCCAAGGTTCTGCGCTGAGGTACTCTAAATTGAGGATGATGGGTTTTTTGGACGCAATGAATAAGCCAGTTTGGTAGCGCTCTGGCAGGTGGCAGCCAAAGGCTTCAATCACCACATCGGGCGCATCAAGCGGATGGCGCGCATTTTCAAAACTAGCCTCCCAGGGCAGAATCTCGACCTTTGGCGTGCGAGGGGAGTCGGATGTGAGTAAATTAAGGGTCGGTAGATCATCGCAAAACAGGCGGACCTGTTGCTGATGGCGTGTGGCTAAGCTGCGGGCAAGGCGCCAACAGACACCGGCATCACCGTAGTTATCAACGATTTGGCAGAATATATCCCAACGCATGCGTAATTCGCTTTTTGAAACCCTCAAGCAAGACATTAAACGGCTTCCCGGATTGCCCGGGGTATATCGCTTTTTCGACGAAGCGGATCAGATACTTTACGTGGGTAAAGCCCGCGACCTAAAAAAGCGAGTATCCAGCTATTTTCAAAAAACTACATTATCGCCGCGCATTGAACGCATGGTGAGCCGAATTGCGCGTTATGAAACCACAGTCACGCGGACTGAGTCCGAGGCATTGATTCTGGAGAACAACCTCATCAAGGAATTGGCGCCACCCTTCAATATACTATTTCGCGACGATAAGTCTTACCCCTATGTGATGCTGACAGGGCATGCATTTCCGCGCTTGTCATCCTACCGCGGCAAAGTCGATCGACGTAACCGCTATTTTGGGCCCTTTCCGAATTCATCGGCAGTACGGAATAGCGTTCAGATTTTGCAAAAAGTATTTCGCTTGCGTACCTGTGAAGACACTGTTTTTAAAAACCGTACACGACCTTGTCTCTTACATCAAATTCACCGTTGTAGCGCGCCATGCGTTGGCATGCTGACTGCCGGACAATATGCCAGCGATGTCAATCAAGCAACCCGATTCTTAGAAGGGGATCACGGCCAAGTTCTATCTGAACTAGAACGCGAAATGCTGCTCCACAGCGATGCATTGGATTTTGAGATGGCTGCGGTGATTCGTGATCGGATTGCCGATCTATCCAGTGTGCTACAGCAGCAATCCATGGATACCGTTGCCGATGGTGAGGGCGACGTGGATATCTTGGCGACAGCTGAACTTGAAGGCATGATTTGCGTCAATTTAGCAATGGTGCGTGGTGGCCGGCATTTAGGTGATCGCACCTACTTTCCTAAAAATCTGCGTTCGGCAGCAGGTGAGTTACCCAGCCCCGTCGAAATTCTAGAAGCATTTATTCAGCAACATTATTTAGATGGGGAGGCGAGTGACGCCAAGCTAATACCCAGCGTCATTGTTTTGAGCCATGCCATTTCGTCTGGCGAAGAGCAATCACTTTTGCAAGACAGCCTAAATGCACAAGCAGGAAAAAAGATCACCTTTTTGCATCAACCACAGGGCCAACGCCGGCATTGGCTTGGTATGGCAGAGGGCAATGCCAAGATTGCCTTGGCTAAGCGTTTGGTTGAGACCGGAGGCCAACTGGCGAAGGCGCGCGCCTTACTTGATGTCCTTGGCTTGGATTTAGAAAGTGTTGAGCAATTGCGTGTGGAGTGCTTTGATATCAGTCACACCTCGGGCGAAGCAACCCAAGCCTCGTGCGTGGTGTACGCAAAAAATGAAATGCAATCGAGTGAGTACCGCCGATTTAATATCAACGGAATTACACCCGGTGATGATTACGCAGCGATGCGGCAAGTATTGCAACGCCGCTATGCCAGTTACCAAGAAATTCCGCCCGATAAAATGCCGCAACTCATTCTGATTGATGGCGGTAAAGGCCAAGTTGAAATCGCCCGTCAAGTCTTTGCAGAGTTGGGTATGGATCTTGGACTCATTGTGGGTGTCGCCAAAGGAGAGGCACGGAAGGTTGGTCTTGAGTCCCTGATCTTTGCCGATGGCCGTTCATCACTTGAGCTTGGGCGGGAGAGTGCGGCATTGATGCTGATTGCGCAAATACGGGATGAAGCGCATCGTTTTGCCATTACCGGAATGCGGGCAAAGCGGGCAAAGGCACGGACCGTATCACGCCTGGAAGAAATTGAAGGTATTGGCGCAAAACGACGACAAGCCTTGCTTGCCCGTTTTGGAGGGCTGCGCGGCGTCTCAAATGCCAGCATGGAAGAGCTTGCCACGGTAGAGGGCATTTCCTTGACCTTGGCTGAGCAGATTTACCAGCAATTACATTAAGCAACAGCAGTCCATTCGGTTATCCTTACGCCATGCCGTTTAATCTTCCAATCGCCTTAACGTGGTTGCGCGTTGCAGCGATACCGCTCTTGGTTACTATTTTTTATCTGCCTGCTAGCTGGCTCAGCATGCCGGAAAAAAATGCATTAGCTACTGGACTTTTTATCTTTGCTGCCCTGACCGATTGGCTCGATGGCTATTTAGCCCG